>NZ_JAVRCK010000012.1:0-129155 GCF_034530815.1 Nostoc sp. DedSLP03 | reverse complement strand
CGCAATTGCTGATTTGGAGTTCGCAATTGCTGATTTGGAGTTCGCAATTGCTGATTTGGCGAACGCAATTGTTGATTTAGCGAACGCAATTGCTGATTTGGAGTTCGCAATTGCTGATTTGGAGTTCGCAATTGTTGATTGCACTTATTCTCAAACAACAAATAGATATGAAAAATGAGTAAAAATACAGACAAACTCGTAATTATTTCGTTGAACTTTTAATGAAATAAATCCACAAAACTACTCATTTCAGGCAAAAGGATACTCCACTATGTTGAAAAAGGAAATTTTAAACAAAAGGATATATCATGTCTTTAAGAACTCGTAGTTCTGCTGCTGTTGACAAAGCCCAACTTCGTCTCGCCTTGCTTAAATCCGTTGATGAAAATCTGGATTTAGGATATGGATTAAACATTGAAGCCTACAACCACCTCATCAATACTACCCGTGCGACGTTAGAAGCTCATAACACGCTTGTATCCAATCTTGAAGAATCGCGTAAAACAATAATCCAGATGGATAAAGCCCTCTCCGAAATGTCTGAAAGAATGCTAAGTGGAGTTGCAACTATCTACGGCAGAAACAGTATACAGTATTCCAAAGCTGGCGGCTCTAATGGAAAAAGAAATAAAAAATCTATTTCAAAAGTTGCTCCAGTTGTAGCGGTTCTTTCCACTGAACCGATTCAAGCTGCAATTGCGAATGCGTCAACTAACGGTAAAAGCACAACTCCTTTGCTGCAATAATCCACTTTCTGCATAAATCTAGTGCGTTGTCAAGCATAAATTTGTGTATTAAAAAACTCCATTCACTTATGGGTGGAGTTTTTCATAATTCCATACCCAAATATGCAATTCGACCACAACATATCAAATATACGCCCTTGAGTTACGATAACACCTGCAAATACCTCGCGGAAAAATACCCTGGTGACTTTGCCAGATGGCTACTTGCATCTGACACCTCAGATATCCAAGTACTTAAAACCGAACTCAATCTCGAACCGATTCGTGCTGATTCGGTGACATTCCTGCAAATCGCCAACCAAATCTTACATTTAGAGTTTCAAACGACACCAAAATCCAAAACCCCGCTTGATTTTCGGATGCTGGATTACTACACCAGATTAAAACGAGAATACTGGTGTGATATTGAGCAGGTGTTGATTTTTTTACAACCCACCTCCTCAGAAATTGTTTTTAATACTCAGTATGTAGATAAAAAAACCAGACACGAGTATCGAGTGATTCGTTTATGGGAAGAAGATCCCACACCACTGCTAGCTAACCCTGCACTTTTACCACTGGCGACATTAGCCAGAACCGACTCACCCGCAGACTTATTAACTCAAGTCGCTACTGCTGTCGATATGATTGAAGAAACAGATGAACGACAGAACATATCAGCTTGTGTTCAGGTTTTAACTGGTTTGCGGTTTGATAAAAGTTTGATTACACAGCTTTTCAGAGAGGAAATTATGCAAGAATCTGTGATTTACCAAGACATTCTGCAAAAAGGAGAAGAACGAGGAAAGAAACAGGAGGCACTACAACTGATTATGCGTCTTTTAACACGTCGGGTTAGTGCAATTGAGCCAGAGATAGAACAGCAGATTCGCACATTATCTATTACTCAACTAGAAGATTTAGCCGAAGCGCTATTGGATTTCTCCAGTTACAGCGATTTAGTGAATTACTTAGGAAATATTTCTTTACCTCAACCTAATCAGGAAGATTAAGAAACTAAGCTACCGATAGCATCTCATAAATAAGCGATCGCCCTCTTTAGCACAACCCAGCAAACTAACGTAAATCTTGGGTTTTGTCTCTAGAGAGAATTACAGCCTCTCCACCACCTCATACCGTTTCACCATAAATTTGATACAGATGCAAACGCCCAAACTTATGCTACGTCTTAATTTTGAATTTTGAATTTTGAATTTTGAATTTTGAATTTTGAATTGGTATCACCTCCTTATTTTCCTTGAAAATATCTGAAAATATATGAAATTTAGAACCTTTAAATATCCTTTCGCACTCATCCTAGTCAGCTTCGGTTTTGTGCAGATAGCTGATGCTCAAACTCCTGTAGCTGAAACCTCCAAGCTATCTCAAGAAGTTTCTGTACTTCGGAAACAGGGTCAAAAAGGGTTAGAAGTATTTCTTAAATCCCATGCTAATACATTAAATACCGCTTCTTCAGGAGCAGTTTTACCTTCTCCTGCACTTCGGCTAGCTTTAGACGAACTTTGTCAACAACGAGACTGTTACGCCTCTCATTTGTATTGGTACACTGATATAGAACAAGCCAAAGCTGCTGCTAGAGCCAGTGGTAAACCCATTCTATCTCTGCGGTTATTGGGTAGGCTGGATCAAGATTTGAGTTGTGCTAATAGTAGATTCTTCAGAGTAGCACTGTATCCGAATGTGGAAATTTCTAAACTGCTTCAAGACCGTTTCATTTTGCATTGGCAATCAGTCCGCCCTGTACCCAAAGTAACTATTGATTTTGGCGACGGACGCAAGTTGGAGCGAACGATTACAGGCAATAGCATTCATTATGTATTGGATGCATCAGGTCGGCCAATCGATGCTATTCCAGGGTTATATAGTCCCAAAGCATTTTTGCGGCAGCTAGAGCAGGCTGAATTAGCAGTAAAAAATTACAGTAAACTTACACCAAGCGATCGCGAGTCTTATTTAAGAAAATACCACAGCGATCGCTTAAATTCTATCCAAGCCCAATGGGTTGCAGATTTATCCCGCCTGGGTATCCAATCTCCTCCTAAGTTGGCAGAAACTCCTAGCAATCCCACTCAACCACCGACAGCAGAAATAGCAAGCTCTCTAGCAGTTTCTAAAATGAGAGTTGAAACGCCAATGTTAACTGCTCTCCAGTCTGATGCTGAACGGAATCAAAACGCCTTAACTGAAATTACTGACCAGAAAGTTTGGGACAAAATTGCTCAACTCTATGCCGCAGATGTCAAGCTAGATCGAAACAGCATCTCTCTAATTAGAGCTAAAAAGTCTCAATCTGCCAACACTCAAGCAGATAATTTGCCGATAATAGTGAAAAATTTTGAAGCTACAATGGCTTTAGATACAGTCAGAAATGAATATATGCTGCACAGCCAAATTCATCAATGGTTTATGCAGGGTAAGCAAACCAGGAGTGTGGAAGCGCTCAATGAACAAGTATACGGAGAACTATTTTTAACTCCTAGTTCTGACCCTTGGTTGGGGCTTTTCCCTAGCGACAGCTACAGCGCCATTGATAATGATGGCATTCGTTAGTAGCTCATGATAAGCATCGCTAACCTTGCAATAATATTCACTCATTCACGAATATAAAAGACTCATTAATGGAGTTCAAAAACTCGTTAACGGAGCTAAAAGACTCATTAATGGAGTTCAAAGGTGCATTACGCTTTCGCGCTAACACACCCTATTGGACTGACACAGCTAAAATAGTGCATAAAATTTAGCTTTTGTGGGGCGGACAAGATGTCATTGGTGTCAACTTAGCGTGAAAGCCAGCCTATAACCAGCTTTTAGATATCGCTCCTTGTTTGACAATCTCAGGCGGCGGCGAGTTCAATTGTGGGTTGTTAGCGAGTGATAGCCATGTCAAGTTGGAGAGTTGACCGATTTCTGGCGGCAAGCTACTTAATTTATTGTTAGCAAGGAATAGCACCTCCAACTTGGAGAGTTGGCTAATTTCTGGCGGTAGGCTGCTGAGTTCATTGTTAGAGAGGTATAGCGTTATCAAGTTGGAGAGTTGGCAGATTTCTGGCGGCAGGCTGCTTAGTTTATTGTTAGCAAGGAATAGCTCTCTCAAGTTATAGAGTTGGCTAATTTCTGGTGGCAGGCTTCTTAGTTTATTGTCAGAGAGGTTTAGATGCGTTGCTTTTTCTCTGGCAGCTTTTTCTATAATTTGCAACAGTTCTTCGTTCGTCACCAGCAAACCTCACAAACTATGTAGCAATATTTACTAGAATAGTGTATTGCAGGAAATCGGAAATAAGGGTAGATTCGTGTGTTCTATCTACATGAAAACTGCTTTATAATGTTCAAATTAGCAGGGTGCGGGCTACGCCTACGCAGCGATGAAACCAATCCATAACTACTTATCCCAATTATCTTGATGGAGAAGTTGTGCTGACAAATCTTCGATGATGCGTATTAATCGCTTTGTACGCCTAGCGTCTCCTAAATCTGCTTGCTTCAATTCTTCTGTTGCCCATTCTTGCATTCTCTATCACTACCATCAGCTACATTCTTCTCTCAAAACTATACCCATCAATACTTTCAGTCTGATTTTAAGTATTTTGTATAAATCTTAAGAAAGATGTGACTAATGGATAGCCGTTTCGGGGAGAGGTTTGGAGAGGGGTTATTAGTATACTTTGCAACTTTTTAAACAACCTCTCAAGTTGGCCAGTTTGAGGTAGCACTCTGAAATATTGATTCTGTCATCGCCAACCTTGAAAAATCAGGTAAAAATGAGCAAATGGTGAGTTTCAGCAAAACAGACTTTACTAAAAGATGCCGAAAATATCACAATCTTGGAAAATAATAAAGTAAGTCGAGTATCACAAGACTCACTTGATTTCCTCATTTATTCTAGGAAAATATGACTCATTCTTTCCTTGAACGCCTGCGTAGTCCAGATAGCCCAGTCCTCGTCTTCGACGGGGCGATGGGAACCAACTTACAAACCCAAAACCTGACTGCTGAAGACTTCGGCGGCCCGCAGTATGAAGGTTGTAACGAATACCTAGTCCACACGAAACCCGAAGCTGTCGCTAAGGTTCACCGTGACTTTCTCGCTGCTGGTGCAGATGTCATAGAAACCGATACCTTTGGCAGTACATCCCTGGTGCTGGCAGAATATGACTTGGCAGACCAAGCCTATTACCTTAGCAAAACAGCCGCAGAATTGGCGAAGCGTGTGGCTGCGGAATTTTCCACGCCAGAAAAACCCCGGTTTGTGGCAGGTTCTATCGGCCCGACAACGAAACTCCCTACCTTGGGACATATTGACTTTGACACCATGAAAGCGTCTTTTACCGAACAAGCAGAGGCGCTGTGGGATGGTGGGGTCGATTTATTTATTGTGGAAACTTGCCAAGATGTGCTGCAAATTAAAGCGGCGCTGAATGCCATTGAAGAAGTGTTTGCCAAAAAAGGCGATCGCCGACCGTTGATGGTGTCTGTGACAATGGAAAGCATGGGCACAATGTTGGTTGGTTCAGAAATCAGTGCTGTGCTGACGATTCTGGAACCTTACCCAATTGACATTCTCGGTCTTAACTGCGCCACTGGCCCAGACTTGATGAAACCACATATCAAGTATCTATCAGAACATTCACCTTTTATAGTTTCCTGTATTCCCAACGCGGGTTTACCTGAGAACGTCGGCGGTCAAGCGCACTACCGACTGACACCGTTGGAATTACGGATGTCGCTGATGCATTTTGTTGAAGATTTGGGTGTCCAAGTGATCGGGGGTTGCTGTGGGACGCGTCCAGAACACATTCAACAATTGGCAGAAGTCGCTAAAGGTCTGAAGCCAAAAGTTAGACAACCTAGCTTAGAACCAGCAGCAGCATCAATTTACACCACTCAGCCCTACGAGCAAGATAATTCTTTCTTGATTGTTGGCGAACGTCTCAACGCCAGTGGTTCCAAGAAGTGCCGCGATTTGCTTAATGCGGAAGATTGGGATGGACTGGTGTCAATGGCGAGGGCGCAAGTAAAAGAAGGCGCACACATCCTCGATGTTAACGTCGATTATGTCGGACGCGATGGCGTGCGAGATATGCACGAATTAGTTTCGCGCATTGTGAATAATGTGACATTACCTTTAATGCTTGACTCCACCGAATGGGAAAAGATGGAGGCGGGTTTAAAGATTGCCGGTGGTAAGTGTTTGCTGAACTCCACCAACTACGAAGATGGAGAACCGCGCTTTTTGAAAGTGCTGGAATTAGCGAAAAAGTACGGTGCTGGTGTAGTCATTGGTACTATCGATGAAGATGGAATGGCACGGACAGCAGACAAAAAGTTTGCGATCGCACAACGCGCATACCGCCAAGCTGTAGAATATGGCATACCACCCACAGAAATATTCTTTGATACTCTAGCGTTACCAATTTCTACCGGGATTGAAGAAGACCGAGAAAACGGTAAAGCCACAATTGAAGCGATTCGGCGGATTCGTCAAGAATTACCTGGATGTCATGTGATTTTGGGTGTTTCCAATATTTCCTTTGGTTTGAATCCAGCTTCGCGGATGGTGCTGAACTCGGTGTTTTTGCACGAAGCGACAACGGCGGGAATGGATGCAGCCATTGTCAGCGCTAATAAAATTTTACCGCTCTCTAAGATTGATGCCCGCCATCAAGAAATTTGTCGGCAGTTGATTTATGATGAGCGGAAATTTGAGGGTGATGTTTGCGTTTACGATCCTTTGGGAGAGCTTACCACAGCGTTTGCGGGGGTGACAACTAAGCGCGATCGCTCCTTAGATGAAAGTCTCCCCATCCCAGAACGTCTCAAGCGTCATATCATCGACGGCGAACGCATTGGCTTAGAAGAACATCTCAAAAAAGCCTTAGAAGAATATCCCCCGTTGGAAATTATCAACACCTTCCTGCTAGATGGGATGAAAGTTGTCGGGGAATTATTCGGTTCTGGACAAATGCAGTTACCCTTCGTTCTGCAATCTGCGGAAACCATGAAAGCGGCGGTGGCGTTTCTCGAACCGTTCATGGAGAAATCGGAATCAGGCAACAATGCCAAGGGAACCTTTATCATTGCCACAGTCAAAGGCGATGTCCACGACATTGGTAAAAACTTGGTGGATATCATCTTATCCAACAACGGCTACAAAGTGATTAACCTGGGAATTAAGCAGCCAGTAGAAAACATCATCAACGCTTACGAACAGCACAAAGCTGATTGTATAGCCATGAGTGGTTTGCTGGTAAAATCCACCGCCTTCATGAAAGAGAATTTGGAGGTATTCAACGAAAAGGGAATTAGTGTCCCTGTGATATTAGGTGGTGCGGCGCTGACTCCCAAGTTTGTCTATGAAGATTGCCAAAATACCTATAAAGGTAAAGTTGTTTATGGCAAAGATGCCTTTTCAGACTTGCACTTCATGGATAAATTAATGCCAGCAAAGGCAACTAATAACTGGGAAGATTTGCAAGGATTTTTGAACGAAGTCGAAACGGCTGAAGTTTCGACTAATGGTAACAAACAAGCAAAAGCTAAGACTGCTGAAGAAACATCTGCTGAACCAAAAGTAGTAGATACGAGACGTTCCGATGCTGTGGCGATAGATATTGAACGTCCGACACCGCCTTTCTGGGGAACGAAGTTATTGCAGCCTAGTGATATTCCCATTCAGGAAATTTTCTGGCATTTAGATTTACAAGCTTTAATTGCTGGACAATGGCAATTCCGTAAACCAAAAGAACAATCCAAGGAAGAATATCAGGCTTTCTTGGCTGAGAAAGTGTATCCAATTTTAGAAAGTTGGAAACAGCGAATTATTGAAGAAAATCTGTTGCATCCCCAGGTGATTTACGGATATTTCCCCTGTCAAGCCGAGGGGAATTCTCTACATATATATGACTCAGAGAACCAATCACAACAGGTTACAACTTTCGAGTTTCCCAGACAAAAGTCTTTAAGACGGCTGTGCATAGCAGATTTCTTTGCACCGAAGGAATCGGGAATTATTGATGTCTTCCCAATGCAGGCGGTAACTGTGGGTGAAATTGCCACAGAGTTCGCCCAAAAGCTGTTTGCTGCCAATCAATACACCGATTATCTGTATTTCCACGGTATGGCAGTGCAGATGGCGGAAGCTGTAGCTGAATGGACACACGCCAGAATCCGCCGAGAGTTAGGTTTTGCTGTTGAAGAACCCGACAATATTCGGGATACGTTGGCACAACGCTATCGTGGCTCCCGGTATAGTTTTGGCTATCCAGCTTGTCCCAACATTCAAGACCAGTACAAGCAACTGGAGTTATTGCAGACTGACAGGATTAACTTGTATATGGATGAAAGCGAACAACTTTATCCAGAACAGTCTACCACTGCGATTATTACCTATCATCCGTTAGCAAAATACTTTAGCGCGTAGAATTCTACTCGTTAAAGCAATAACCTTGGTGTTAGTGATATTTTATTCCCCTTCAAAGCCTCTTTCCTTCTAGGCTACGGTGTTGTATACAAGTCCTTCTCACCCCCTCTAACTCCCCCTTAGCAAGGGGGAGAACCGGATATTTCCCCCTTGATAAGGGGAAGAACCGGATTATGTCCCCCCTTTACAAGGGGGGATTAAGGGGGGTAAATCCAGGGTTTAGGCTTGATTACCAAGATGTGTGTACACCGTAGCCTTCTAGGAAATGTATTGTATACAAACGAAACAAGGTATTGTTACTTTCACTATTTTTCCGGGAATCCTGTAGTTGTATACGCACCAAATTTGTTAATCTCTCAGCTTAGGTAGGCTTATTTATGCAACTCATCAGCTCGTTAGATATTAGAAATTCAGAATATTTATCCAAAAATCGCCTCATCAGTTACCATCACCAGTTGCGTCTAATTTTTTCGCTAGGTAATCAGGTAAAAAACGTTCTGGAAATTGGGATTTTTAATTCTCTGTTAACAGACATCTTGAAGAATAATGGATATAACGTCTCCACTGCTGATGTTGACCCTAGCCTTAAACCAGAAATAATTTTGGATTTGACTACAGATTTTTCCTTACCAAAAGATAAATTTGATGCGATTGTCCTGTTTCAAGTGCTGGAACACTTCCCCTACGAACAGTCAGAAGAAGCATTGAGAAAACTTGCTATTGCAACCAAGAAATTTTTGGTGATTTCGATTCCCTATTGCACTCAATACCTCTCGTTTCAGGTGAAAACTTCTTTCTCAGGCAGACCAAGGTATTTACTATTCAATGTGCCAAAATTCTGGAGTACAACGCCAGTCTGTGACGAACACTGCTGGGAAATGGGTTTAAAAGGATATCCTAAAAAGCGGATTTTAAACTCTGTTGCCAAAGCTGGGTTAACTGTTAAGCAAGAATATATCGATCCCAGTTATCCATACCATTATTTTTTGGTGTTGGAGAAGAATTTTAGTAATACCTAAACAGCAATCTGTGGAGAGTGGGGAGTCGGAAGTAGGGGAATCCGAATCAGAAAATGGCGGCAAACAATGCTTAAAAAAGGTGCGATCGCCTAAGTTATGCTTTTAAAATCCTAATTGGTATCATGCCCTTCTGTGTTCTCCGGGTTTATCCTGGAAAACAGATGGCTAGGTTGTATTACCTACTATCATCATTTCAGATACTAACATCGAAAATTACCAATTATGCTAGAACAAGGCACTATCAGTATTCATACTGAGAATATTTTCCCGATCATTAAGAAGTCGCTCTATTCAGATCATCAAATCTTCTTGCGGGAACTGGTATCCAACGCTGTAGACGCCATCCAAAAGCTAAAAATGGTATCCCGCGCCGGCGATTATGCTGGAGACATCGGCGAACCAGAAATTGAAATTGCCATTGACAAAGATAAGAAAACTCTATCAATTTCCGATAACGGTATCGGGATGACCGCAGATGAAGTTAAGAAATATATCAATCAGGTTGCCTTCTCTAGTGCGGAAGAATTTATTCATAAGTATGAAGGCAAATCAGATCAACCGATAATCGGCCACTTCGGTCTTGGTTTCTACTCTTCTTTTATGGTGGCGCAAAAGGTAGAAATTGATACCTTATCCTATCAAGAAGGGGCGCAAGCGGTTCACTGGTCTTGTGATGGTTCCCCAGCTTTCACTCTCGAAGAATCTTCTCGGACAACTCGCGGTACCACTATTATTCTCAGCCTGCAAGGGGAAGAAGAGGAATTTCTCGAATCAGCACGAATCAAGAATCTTGTCAAGACATACTGCGACTTTTTGCCAGTCCCCATTAAACTAGACGGCGAAGTAATAAATAAGCAAAAAGCACCGTGGCGAGAGTCTCCGAGTAATCTAACTCAAGAAGATTATTTAGAGTTTTACCGCTACCTGTATCCTTTTCAGGAAGAACCTTTGTTATGGGTACATTTAAATACAGACTATCCCTTTATCATTAACGGGATTCTGTATTTCCCGAAAATGAGGCCGGATGTAGATGTTACCAAAGGACAGATCAAGCTATTCTGCAATCAAGTTTTTGTTAGCGACAACTGCGAAGAAATTATCCCGCAATTTCTGATGCCGATGCGGGGTGTGATTGATAGTACCGATATTCCCCTAAATGTCTCGCGGAGTGCCTTGCAAGGCGATCGCACCGTGCGGCGAATTGGTGATTACATTGCCAAAAAAGTAGGCGATCGCCTCAAAGAACTTTTCCGCGATAACCGCGAACAATACATTAGCGCCTGGAAAGACCTCGGCACTTTCGTAAAATTCGGCGTTCTCAACGACGAGAAATTCAAAAAACAAATCGAAGATATCATCGTCTTCCGCACCACCGCCAAGCTGACAGAAAAAGTTGCTGCTGAAACTCCAGTGGTTGAAGTCCAGTCTTCAGACGGGGATGCTTGGCAAGATGTCACTCCTTCACCCAGTTCTGAGAACTCAACTCCCAGCGCTCCTTATACTACGCTGAAAGAGTATCTAGAACGCAACAAAGAACGCAACGAAAACCGGGTTTTCTACAGCACCGATGAAGCGACCCAATCTACATACATAGAACTGCACAAAAATCAAGGCTTGGAAGTCCTGTTTATGGACTCCTTCATCGACACCCACTTTATCAACTTCCTAGAGCGGGAATATCAGGATGTCAAGTTTACGCGGGTAGACTCAGATTTAGATAATACTCTGCTAGAACAAGATAAAGATAAGGAAATTGTCGATCCCAAGACGAATAAAACTCGCAGTGAGACGATCAAAGAGTTATTTGAGAAATCCCTCAACAAACCCAAACTCAACATCCGTACCGAAGCGTTGAAATCAGACGATCCTCAAGGGACACCACCTGCGATCGTGCTTTTACCAGAGATTCTCCGCCGCCTGCGCGAAATGAACGCTATGATGCAGCAGCAGTCAGCAGAGTTTCCCGAAGATCACATTTTGCTGGTGAATACTGCTCACCCGCTAATTCAAAATCTGGCAAATATTAACCAAGGTAGTATCATTCAAGGTAACGGTGAATCGTCTACAGATCAGTTAGTCAACTTGATTTGTCAACACGTTTACGATTTAGCTCTCATGTCTCAGAAAGGATTTGACGCTGAAGGAATGAAATCCTTCGTCGAGCGATCGAATGAGGTACTCACCAAGCTGACGGAACAAGCGAGTAAATAGTGCTGAGTGGGAAGTTAGGAGTTAGGAGTTATTTCTCCCCTGCTTCCCCTGCTTCCCTGCCCCCTGCCCCCTGCCCCCTGCCCTCATCTCCCCACTTCTGCTGCCTAAGACCTAAAATGGAAAGGCTGTATTAAAATAACAATCTGGAGATAGTAGCTATGTCCCGTCGCTGTGAACTAACTGGTAAGAAGGCAAATAACGCTTATTCTGTTTCCCACTCCCACCGCCGTACTAAACGCCTTCAGCACGCTAATTTGCAAGACAAGCGGGTTTGGTGGGAAGGCGGAAATCGCTGGGTGAGATTAAAGTTGTCTACCAAAGCAATTAAAACCCTACAAATTAATGGGTTAGAAGCAATGGCAAAAAAAGCTGGCATTAACCTAAATCATTACTAAGTAATAGTAGATTTTATAACCCGATACTTTTGTAGGGTGTAATATTAGGTGATTCGTCGGGGCGCACTGCTAGCAGTGCGCCCCTAGTGTTTATCCCGCTTTTGTCACTCTCCGGGAGAGTAATCCCTAGAAGCCTCATCAGGCAATCAATACAAGCTATCCTATTAGAAAAAAATGGGTGTTGTATTTGTTATTAGAAAAAAATCGTGTTCACTCTTGGTAGAGAAAAGCTCTAGAATTCAGAAATGGCAAATGTTTTCGGAGAGTGACAGAACAGGGTTATAGCGGTTCCCATTCAGATGAGGTACAAGATTAACGTGAGTTCGACAGACCTCTCCCGGACAGCCTCCCTGTCCTAAAAGGCGAACGCGTTGCGTCTCCCCTTGGGAGAGGGAGGAGTAACGAGAAAACAAAAGTTTTTGCTCCCCTCTCCTGGTAGGAGAGGGGCTGGGGGAGAGGTCAAAATAGTACTCGTCGAACTCACGTAAGATTACATCGCAAGGTGTAGGGGCACGGCATTGCCCATTGGTGTCAACTTAACGCCAAACCCCTTGTCCGCCGGGAATTGAAATTCCCGTCTCATCGCTAAAGTCATCTGAAGATGACTAAATATCGCCAAAAATCTCCAGTCTACTTCAGTAGAGTTAAGCTAAAAGCCGGAAAATTTATTTCCGGGTGGGGATGTAAGCCAACAGATAAGCTATTTCCAGCTGAAGTTGAACCTATGGCAATATGAGCGCCCAGATTATGCAACTTGAATAGTGATTAGCTTAAAGAAACAGGGGACAGAAGCAATATAGATGTGTACTGAGCTTTTTGACGCAATCAATATGAGTTATTTATGTAATTTTTACACTACGGATAAATTCCGGTATTTTTGAATAAAAATACTTACCAGTTTTATATTTTTCAGAATTGAAATTAGACCGCTCTATACCCAAAATTAATTATGAATTGATTTTGTCATTGCTCAACACTCTAAACAAGAGGTCGAAATAGAGATTAACTGAATAAATAGAGAAACTGCCTGACCTCGAACAACTATCAACGAGGCAAAAGAAGCCTTGATAGTAAACTAAAAGTAATCAAGACTCTCCACTAACTAAGACTAGTTGAGCAATTACAAATAAACAAGGGAATACTGAAAATAGGTAGTCTATTTTATTTATAATTTATGACAGCGAACAGTTATGGAACGTCGAACCACTTAGACCTGCAAGATTGTCACAAACAGCTACAGCTAACGGTTCAATATCAAAAAATATTGGCGAGGATTCTGGCTAAGATTCGCGCATCTGTAAATATAGAATCCCTCTGTTCGACTTCTTGTCAAGATATTTGTCGGCAATTGAAGATTGAGCGAGTTGCAATCTATCGCTTTAACACTGACTGGAGCGGTAGTTTTCTCAATCGTTTTGGCTTTGCAGAACATCCTTGGGATGCATTGACTGCCTTTGGACAGGATTTGGTTTGGGAAGATTCACATTTGCAAGAAACTCAGGGAGGGCGATATCGCAAAAATGAGCCGTTTGCTGTGGCTGATATTTACGATGCAGGGCACGCTCGTTGTCATATTGAAGTATTAGAACAGTTTCAGATTCGGGCGTATGCGATCGCACCCATCTTCATCGGCCCAAAACTGTGGGGAATGCTGGCAGCCTATCAACACTCCGCTCCTCGGCAATGGTATCCTCACGAAGTTGAATTTTTCGCTCAAGCTGCCAGCCATCTTGGCCTAGCAATGCAGCAGACAGAAACCCTAGAACAAACCAAACAACGCACAGCAGAACTGCAAGATGCGATCGCGCGGCAACGGGCTTTGACGGAAGTAGTAGGAAATATTCGCTCCTCTGTAAATACCGAAATTATTCTAGATACTGCCTGTCAGGAACTCTGCAAACTCCTGAAGTTAGAGCGGGCGGCAATTTACCGCTTTAATGAAGATTGGAGCGGCGAATTTGTCAGCCAATTCGGGATGGTAGAGGCGCAGTGGCATAGAATCAATCCCTTTGGCAAAAATCTCGTTTGGGAAGATACCCACCTCCAAGAAACCAAAGGTGGACGCTACCGCAATAACGAAAGTTTTGTTGTCAACGACATCTACCAAGCCGGACACTCGCGTTGTCACATGGATATTTTGGAGCAATTTAAGATTCGGGCATATACCTTAGCACCCATCTTCATCGGCCCAAAACTGTGGGGACTGATAGCAGCCTATCAACACTCCGGGCCGCGCCAATGGGCAAATTACGAAGTGGAGTTTCTGGGACAAGTAGGGGCACAATTGGGAGTCGCGATTCAACAAGCCGAGAATTTAGCTCAGTCGAAACAACAGGCAGTTGCCCTCAAAGATGCGATCGCAAGGCAACGAGCATTAACTGAAGTAGTCGGGAAAATTCGCTCCTCTTTAAATATTGATTTAATTCTAAAAACTACTTGCCAAGAAGTATGTAAACTGCTGCGAGTTGAGCGGGTTGGCGTTTATCGCTTCAATCAAGACTGGAGTGGCGAATTCGTCAGTAATTTCGGCATGGTTGAGGCACAGTGGGACAGTATTAATCCCTTTGGCAAAAATCTCGTTTGGGAAGATACTCACCTTCAAGAAACCAAAGGCGGACGCTACCGCAACAACGAAAATTTTGCTGTAGAGGATATTTATCAAGCTGGACACTCGCGCTGTCACCTCGATATTTTGGAGCAGTTCAAAATTCGCGCTTATGCATTAACCCCAATTTTTGTCGGACGGAATTTGTGGGGATTGCTGGCTGCCTATCAACATTCCGCACCGCGCCAGTGGGATAGTGTGGAAGTGGAATTTTTGGGACAAGTTGCTAGCCAACTAGGAGTGGCACTGCAAAGTTCTCAAATGGTGACTCAAATTCAAACTCGCGCTGATGAACTGCAACAATCGGCTGAACAGCGCCGGATTTTATTTGATTTGGTCGTCAAAATTCGAGAATCTTTGGATTTAGAGACGATCCTTAAGACTACAGTACAGGAAGTGCGGCGATCGCTAAATACCGATCGAGTTGGCATTTTCCGCTTCGATCCTAATGTTGGTTTTTGCAGTGGTGAATTTATTGCTGAAGATGTCTTACCCAAGTTCGATTCTGCCCTCGCCGTGAAGGTGCAAGACTATTGCTTCGGCGATCAATATGCACCCCAATATCGTCAAGGGCAAGTGCAAGTAATATCTGATGTCAACAGCGTTGGCTCCAAAGTACCTCATCTGGATGTAATTGAGCGATTCCAAGTCAAAGCACAGATTATTGTGCCGTTGATGGAAGGGGATGAACTGTGGGGGTTGTTGTGCATTCACCAATGCACCCATACACGTCATTGGGAAGAGGCGGAATTGGAATTTGTCACCCAAGTGGCGGCTCAACTCAGTGTAGCACTGCGTCAAGCCAACTTATTTCAACAATCTAGTTTGCTGGGTCAAACTCGTGAAGAAGCGAATCAACTCGCCCAAGCACTGAATGAACTGCGTACTGCCCAAATGCAAATTATCCACGCTGAAAAAATGGCCAGCTTGGGGCAACTGGTGGCGGGAGTTGCCCATGAAATTAATAACCCGATTAATTTTATCCACGGCAATTTAGAACACGCTCACCAATACACGCAAGAATTGCTTCGCTATATGCAACTTTATTGGCATCATTATCCTGATGCCGCACCAGAAATCCAAGAGTTCTTCAAAAAAGCCGAAATAGCGTATTTGGTTGAGGATTTACCTCAATTATTCCAGTCCATGCAGGTCGGCACTGAACGCATTCGGGAAATTGTCACATCTTTGCGGAACTTCTCGCGCCTAGACGAAGCTGACTTCAAACCAGCAAATATTCACGAAGGCATCGACAGTACATTAATGATTTTACAAAACCGTTTGAAGCCCTCAGGTGATAGCCTCACCATTCATGTGAGCAAAGATTATACTACTTTACCTCTAATAGAATGCTATCCCGGTCAGTTGAATCAGGTATTTATGAATTTGCTGTCTAATGCCATTGATGCTCTAGAAGAACGAACCACAAAGGAATCTTCTGAAGCACTGGCAAAAAACCCCTGCAAAATCCAAATTTCTACCTCCCTGCTCAATAAAGATTGGATTGTCATTCGCATCGCCGACAACGGACTCGGCATAGATGAAAAAGTCCTCTCTCGACTGTTCGATCCATTTTTCACTACTAAGGTTGTCGGTAAAGGTACAGGGTTGGGACTGTCTATCAGCTATCAGATAGTTACAGAAAAACACAACGGTAAAATATACTGTCAATCTGAACTTGGCAAAGGTACAGACTTTGTGATTGAGTTGCCAATTCGTCAGGTAACAAATAAAAAAACCAGTAGCTAAAGTTAAGGGGTTAGACCAGGAATAAGTATAGAGGTAAAGTGATGATTTTTATGCATTATCTGAAAAATTATCACTTTTTTTACTCGGCACTCACTACTGTTTTGGTAACAGCAGTATTACATAATTGTTTTACCTTTTCTGTTACCCAATCAACACGATCCTTTCCCCAAAACCTCTCACCTTCAACTACCCAAGTCGGGACTCCGGGACAGCCAAACTGTTCGTATTCTGCCAAAGCTGCCACTGCTGCAAGTTTTGCTGCTTCGCCGTGGATTAATTCAAGAATGCGATCGCCATTCAGCCCAACATCATCTGCAACTTTCTTAATTACAGACTCATCGTTGACATCAAGCTGATCGATGTACGTTGCTCGAAAAAACGCGGCATCAAGCAGATGTTCCTTTCCAGTTCCACAAGCAGCGTAATAGGCTCTCGCGGAAAGTTCTTCGCGGCCAAACTTCATTTTCTCCCAGCGCTTGACCCACCTAGCAAATTCTTCAAACTCCTTGAGCCGAATTTCAATGCCGTACTTTTTCGCCCACCGCAGACAATCTTCTTTGTGATAGGACGATAACACGGCGCTTTCACTTCGTCCTTGTAAATCGGCTACCTTTATCCCGCGTTCCTTCGGTATGTAAATTGGTCGTCGTTCAATATCAACAGGTAAACCCTGCAAAGCTTTTTCGGCAAGAGCAATACCAATATATGAATTTGACGAATGGTATATCGAGTATGAGTATACTTTGATTCGCTGCGACATCTTGGCTACCGTAGCTACCCAAATCATAATATTACGAATTAGCGATCGCAGCAATAGCCAATATTCAATCATCAGAGTTCCCAATCCTCAAGTTTCATCCCGAATGAAAGGAAAACTTTGCCAGTTAACCTCATTTGGAGGATGAAGCGATGTCGGATAAGAGAAGTCGAGTTCCTAGCGGTGTAAGCATTCGTTAACGTCTCTTTGCCAAAGGGTGCGAATGTTCGTAAGGCGTTTACTGCCTTTATTGCAAGCTCTCGCCGCGCTATTAGCGATCCTAAAATCGTTGCGATCGTAATCTAAGCTGCTTTCTTAGAGCAATCTTAAAACAGCAATTTACCTTTTCTTTTTGAATGGGTACGTTGTTGTTCTTTAAGAATTTATTGCCTGCCAATTCGTTGGAGTTTGGCAGGCTTTTGTAGCATTTTACTAAATTAATGTTCTATGATTAATCTTTCCAAATATAACTACCTCTCTTTGTTTCAAACCTTTTCTTTTTCTCGCTCTCAATTTAAGTTGCTGCTTTTCTAGTAAGAGTTTTTGTCTAGTTAATTCCTGGGCTATTAATTCCTGAGCGCGGTTTTCAATTTGAATTTGGCTTTCTATTGGCTGTTCTTTTATTTTTTCTCTTAGGCTTTTACCCATTCTTATTACCCTAATTCTTTTAGTGTTTGAAGATGACTTTTATACCGTGTATCAGCCTTTTTAATTAAGTGTTTATAGAAAAGTTTTTGGCTAACACCAGATTTATCACCTGCTACCAATAAAATGGCTTGTCTCAATGGGTCAAAAGCAAATGCCACACGCCAAACACCATTACTAGCTGAAAATCGTAACTCTTTCATGTTGCTGTACTTTGACCCTTTGAGTGTATCAACATGAGGACGTTTTGCTTGTGGGCCAAAGTTTTCTAATATCTCAGCCGTTGCAAGCAACTCATTTTTTACTTCTTGAGGTAAAGCGTCAAACTCAGACTCGAAATCATCATGAAACTCAACTTGCCATTCCACTAATTTATTATGGTTAAAATGTCACACATTTTCAAGAGTATATCGAGTATTCATAGCAACATCAAAGTAAAAATACCTCTTGTAGTGTTAGAGATTGTGACTCATCTGGTTTGGGAGAAAGGTTTCTCCTAAATTCATTTCCATGTGTATCCTGTCGCCCCCTATCCATTCAATCCTCAGAGCGATCGCAGCGATACGTTAGCAGTAGCAAGTATTCAAGCATCAAAGTCCCCATGCCCCATAAAGGTAAGTATCTGATTGCTACAGTCGCGGTGAAAAATACTAAGCTGGTAGATAGCACGTTTAAACTTTAGCGGAAATTCGCGATCGCATTCATCGGCGGTTTAGAATTCTCCATTGGCGAACTACCTGTAATTACATTATGTTTGATGCATTATCTGACCGTTTAGAAGCCGCCTGGAAAAAACTGCGGGGACAGGACAAAATTTCTCAATCCAACATTCAAGATGCATTGCGCGAAGTGCGCCGCGCCCTGTTGGAAGCAGATGTCAATCTCCAGGTAGTCAAAGATTTTGTTAGCGAAGTCGAAGCCAAGGCACAGGGAGCCGAGGTGATTGTCGGCGTGCGACCTGACCAACAGTTCATCAAAATTGTTCATGATGAACTAGTGCAGGTGATGGGAGAAGAAAATGTTCCCATCGCCGAAGCCAAGGAACAGCCTACTATTATTCTGATGGCTGGGTTGCAAGGTACTGGTAAAACCACAGCTACCGCTAAGTTAGCCTTACATTTGAGAAAATTAGAGCGTAGCTGCTTGTTGGTGGCGACAGACGTATATCGCCCAGCAGCGATCGATCAGTTGCTAACCTTGGGTAAGCAAATTGACGTACCAGTATTTGAACTAGGAAGCGACGCCGATCCCGTAGAAATCGCAAGGCAAGGTGTAGAACGCGCCAGGGCAGAAGGTGTAAACACAGTAATTATTGATACTGCCGGTCGCCTGCAAATTGACGAAGATATGATGGCGGAATTAGCCCGCATCAAAGCAACCGTCCAACCCGATGAAACTCTGTTGGTGGTGGACGCGATGACTGGTCAAGAAGCAGCCAATCTTACCCGCACCTTCCACGAACAGATCGGCATTACTGGAGCGATTCTCACCAAATTAGATGGTGATAGCCGTGGCGGTGCAGCGCTTTCAGTGCGAAAGATTTCGGGAGCGCCGATTAAATTTGTGGGCGTGGGTGAAAAAGTCGAGGCACTGCAACCGTTTTATCCCGATCGCATGGCATCACGGATTCTCGGTATGGGCGATGTTCTCACTTTGGTAGAAAAAGCCCAGGAAGAGTTTGACTTAGCCGACGCTGAGAAAATGCAGGAGAAAATCTTGTCAGCAAAGTTTGACTTTACTGACTTTCTCAAGCAATTGCGGATGCTCAAGAACATGGGTTCTCTGGGAGGCTTGATCAAGATGATTCCAGGGATGAACAAGCTTTCAGACGATCAACTCAAGCAGGGAGAAACCCAGTTAAAACGCTGTGAGGCGATGATTAACTCCATGACTCGCCAAGAACGCCACGACCCCGATTTATTAGCCAGTTCTCCCAGTCGGCGGCGGCGGATTGCTGCTGGTTCCGGCTATAGAGAGTCAGATGTCAGCAAACTGGTGGGTGATTTTCAAAAAATGCGATCGCTCATGCAGCAAATGGGTCAAGGTGGCTTCCCTGGAATGCCGGGAATGTTCGGCGGTGGCGGCATGGGCAACGCCTTTGCCGGTGCTGGTAATCGTCCCCCAGCCCCCGGATGGCGAGGTTATGATAGTGCCTCAGCTACGAAAAAGAAAAAACCCAAAGATAAAAAGAAAAAAGGCTTCGGCAATCTTTAGTTTTTGGGCATTGGGCATTGGGCATTGGGCATGGAGCATTGGGCATTGGTAATTTGCTAAAGACCGAATGGCACTAACGAAAAAGCGAAAGGCTTGTGTCACCTCTTTCCTAGTCTGAAGACTGGGAATGTATTCCAAGAGGCTCTGCCTCTGGTCAAGCCACTGGAAGCGGAGCCTCCAGGCTCTTAACTAGTTAGGGCAAAGCTTATAGCTTTACAAGCGTGCCATTCGTTAATGACCAATGACAAAGGACAAATGACTAATGACTAATGACAAATAGCAGCAAATGCTAGGCAGTGCTAAAATTAGCATTTCGACCTCAGAATTTATTAGCAGAGGAAACTAACCCTTAATTTATCGGCAGCAGCCAAATTTAAGTTACTTCCTCACCAATTAGTTGCTAACTAATATCTAACAATAGGAGAATGATTCTTCAACCATGATCAAACTGCGCTTGAAACGATTCGGTAAAAAGCGGGAAGCAAGTTACCGCATTATCGCTATTAACAACCTCGCTCGCCGCGATGGTCGTCCCTTAGAAGAATTGGGATTTTATAACCCCAGAACTGATGAAGTGCGATTAGACGTTCCCGCCATCGTCAAGCGACTACAACAAGGCGCTCAACCCACTGATACCGTTCGTCGCATTCTAGTAAAAGCTAATGTTTTTGAGCAGGTCAGTGCAACAGCCGCATCATAATTTCGGAACAAAACTCCCAACAGCTAGCCCCAACTATGTTGAGCTGGTTCGGTTTTTGGTACAGCCGTTTTTGGAATCTCCAGAAACATTAAGCGTCGATTGTGAAATTTCTCAGTCCCTCAATCGGGTTTGGGTTCGCATCGCCTTTGAAAGCACAGATAAAGGAAAAGTGTTTGGTCGAGGGGGACGCAATATTCAGGCGATTCGTACAGTAATTGCCGCAGCCGCAGCCGCAGCTGGGCAATCAACATACCTGGATATCTATGGCAGCACCACTCCGGGCCGCGAGGGTATGTCTTTTGATGAAGACACAGAAGATCGATCGCCACCGCCGATTAAGAAAGAACCGCGTGCAAATGATGGGCCTAAACCCATTGTTAAACCGCGCCTCCGTTAGATTGAAACTAGAGAGTAAATCTGAGCGGTTGTTTTTACTCCGCTCAGAATTTTTATAACGATGGAAAGTAGCAAAAAGATTTTTAAATCTTTTTTTGAACTCTTCACCGAAGAGGCAGGTGAGCAGGGAGAAGGGAGCAGGGGGAAAGATTCTGGAATTACCCTGCCACAAAGCTTAAAGAGCAACTAAATTTATTTATGCCCAAAAGTAAAAGTATTTATTTCGAGATGTGTAATACGAGAAATAATACGTCCAAACTTTCAGCAGCCCTAGATTCATGTATGGCGATTCTTTGCTGCTCCCATCACCTGCCCCTTTTCCTCTTTTTGACCAGTAGAGGTATACAAATGTATGCTCTTACAGCCGATTAATTTATTGCAAATCTTTTTCACAATGTAGGTAATAAAAGTATAATTTCGCCGTTAGCGAGAAAAAATTAACCTTTGTCAAATACAGATCCTCACCAATTAAGAAATACTATGGCAGGTGCCTTAACAATTCAGCTGCCGAATATTACCAGTGCGATCGCTCTAGCTGGAGATGGAGAAGAAAATCTCAAAATCCTATCTCGGCAAACAGGAGCCGCTTTAGTACTACGCGGACAGGAATTAGTCATTTCTGGTACTGAAAAGCAAATTGATTTGGCTTCTCGATTAGTGCGATCGCTTGAAGACCTCTGGATTAAAGGCAATACGATTGCCAGTGCCGAGATTTTAACAGCCCGTCAAGCCATAGATAGCGATCGGCAAGGGGAACTGCAAGATTTACAGCGAAATGTCCTCGCCAAAAGTCGCCGGGGTGAAGAAGTCCGTGCCAAAACCTTCCGCCAGCGCCAATATATCGACGCACTCCGCAAACTCGATCTCACCTTTGGCATTGGTCCTGCTGGTACCGGTAAGACTTATCTCGCTGTTGTTGTCGCCGTCCAAGCACTCCTTGCCAACCAGTTTGAAAAGCTAATTTTAACCCGCCCTGCCGTCGAAGCTGGCGAAAAGCTCGGTTTTTTGCCTGGAGATTTACAGCAGAAAGTTAATCCTTATCTTCGCCCACTTTACGATGCTATTTATGAATTCATCGATCCAGAAAAAGTACCCAGTTTAATGGAACGCGGTGTAATTGAAGTCGCACCACTTGCTTATATGCGGGGACGCACCCTCAATAACGCTTTTGTAATTGTAGATGAAGCGCAAAATACTACACCCGCTCAAATGAAAATGGTTTTGACTCGTTTGGGTTTCCGTTCGCGGATGGTAATTACAGGCGACATGACACAAACTGATTTACCACTTCACCAACAATCGGGTTTAGGAGTGGCTTTACAAATTTTAAAACACGTTGAAGGTATTGCCTTTTGCGAATTTTCTCAAAAAGATGTTGTGCGCCATCCGCTAGTTCAGCGCATTGTTGCTGCTTATGAACAATATGAAAAATAGTCATTGGTCATTGGTCATTAGTAAAAAACTAATAAATGACGTAGACGCGCCAGTCGCTACCCGCAGCATAGGACAAATGACAAATGACAAAGGACAAACGACAAATGACAAAGGACAAATGACAAATGACCACAACATTAAAAGACTTTTTAGAAGCTTGCGAGACTTTAGGAACTTTGCGTTTAATTGTGACTAACAGCGCTGCTGTATTAGAAGCACGAGGCAAAATAGAAAAATTATTTTATGCAGAATTGCCTAAAGGTAAGTATGCGAATATGCACACCGAAGGTTTTGAGTTTCACTTGAATATGGATAAAATCACTCAAGTGAAATTTGAAACAGGTGAAGCGAAAAGAGGTAACTTTACAACCTATGCCATTCGGTTTTTAGATGATAAACAGGAGTCTGCTTTAAGCCTCTTTTTACAATGGGGTAAACCAGGAGAATATGAACTAGGACAAGTGGAAGCTTGGCAAACTTTAAAAGAGAAGTATGGCGAAATTTGGCAACCTTTACCAGCAGAAATTTAATACAGCTAAACTGATAGGGGTGGAGGAAATCGGATATCTGCACTGAACTGCTCGATATTAACGCTGCGATGAATCGGTAAAACATATTCTAAATTTTCGTGGGGGCGGGGAATAATGTGATTAGAAAGCACCTCACCACCGTTAACTCGCAGCACTGCCTTTAATCCTGCTGTCACTGCTACATTCACCTCGCCTATAGCTCCTCGAATTAAAACAGTAATTCGTCCCAAATCAGTGTTTTCATAACCAACAAGGGTTACACGGGCAGCTTTACACATGGCATCTCCCACTTCCACTGCTGTGGGAATGCCATAAACTTCAATCATGCCTAATGCCAATGTCATGCTATCACTATCAATTCGGGCTAGGGCTAATTATCTCACTACAAAGTTTTAATTTATTACAGAAAATTACTTAATTTTTAATCGATAAACAATAACCATTCAATACAAAACTGCTAATGCTTGTAATCAAGGTAATTTGGAGTTTTTGCTTGCTGTTTTTATTCCTTCTGTGGGGTGGTGAAGCTTTTGCAGGAGAGTTGTCTCAAAGGTTAGCAAATTTTCCCCAATGGGAAAAACTAACTTCAGTGCAATCGGCTTCAGGTGATTTAGTTTACCCTGAATGGATGGCTGGAACTTGGAAAGTTACAAGTACGTTAGTAGATTTAGCTGCACCTTTAGCACCAGAAATCGTAACTCCAGGATTTGAAGGTAATCGCCGACAATTAAATCAACCTGTGAGTTTTGTAGTAAGATTTGTGAAAGAGCAACCACCTATTTCTGGGTTAAAAATACTTCCTCAGATAGGTTACAAATCCCCAATTTTAGTAGCTGATAGAGCATTTAATAGCTTGAATTTGGCAAAGGCTTATTTAGGGGATGAAGCAGTGTTATCAGTCAAAGTAGATCCAGATTCACCTAATCGTCAAATTACGTTCTTGCGTAGCAGTCGCCAACTAGTTTCTATTGTGACTGCACGTGCTACAGAAACTACCTCTGATGGCAAGTTCATCACCACAGAAGTGTTTCAACAACTATTTAAAGGCGGTTCGCGCCCCTATTTAAACTCTGTAGAATCGACTACGGATTATCATAAAATTTCAACATCTAATCCGGCGATTGAAGCAGATCAAGTTACTGCTGTCTATATTTCACCCCAAGATCCAGATTATTTTAAAGCTGGTTTTCGACCAGTTGCTCTCTACCGCTATCGCCTCGAATTTTTACCTCAAGAGTTACCAACTACTCCCAAAGAGTGATTTGTCATCTATCTCTCGATCGTCTTGTAGTATAGTTGTAGTATATAAAATTCCAAGTTTACGATCGCGCTCTTGGACGGTGTGCATCATGGCCAAATTTCAAGATATTGTCAATTACTTTCGCTCTTACTGGAAAGTAAGTGTTTTCAGTATTACAGCATCCAGCGTTTACGAAATTATTGATTTGGTTGTTCCTTATGCGATCGGGCAGATTTTAAACGTTTTGTCTGCTCAACCCTTGGACAAACCACTTCAAAGTGCGATCGCAACTTTTTCGGACATCACCAATTACCCAGTTAATAAAACTCTATCTTTGGGTGTATTACTGGGTTTAATTTTCGTTGTCACCGTAGTGAGAGCGCCAACACAACCCTGGTTAACCAATTGGTTTCATTGGCATATAGCTTTCAGGTCGCGTCGAGAGAAAAACGAAACAGCGATCGCTAAAATTCTGACTCTGCCACTAGAATTTTATGATGAAAATAACCCTGGACGCATTGCCGGCAGAGTAGCTAGAGGTATTTCTAATCATACTTTTAGTTACCCTGAAGTTACCGGACAGTTGATTCCTAAACTGGCTCGCGTGCTGGGTATTTTTGTGTTTATCTTGTTCATTGAGTGGCGGATTGCAATTTTATATCTAATTTCCTTTGTAATTATTCTCAGCTTCAGCTTGAGGAGTTTACAACAGCTCATTAGGTACGAAAGTCGTCTGGATAAGTATGCAGAGGACACCGAAAGCCGCACTTCCGAATTAATCACCAATATCAAAACGGTAAAAGCATTTGCTACAGAAGCTAGGGAACTGAAGCGGCAAAAGCAACGTTTGGATCGAGAACTAATGGTGCTTGATTATCGCATCCACAAAGGTTATACGATATTGGGTACTTGGCAAAGAACCGTAATTCAGTTTTGTGTATTTACAATTCTGGGTTTGACTTTAGCAGCAACAGTAAATGAAAAAATTTCTCTAGGCCACTTTGTCATGACCTTAACTCTTTCTAGCATGGCTTATGCTGAATTAGAACCTATTGGTAGCTTGGCAGAAGTTTTTGCCCGTCGTTATTCTTCCATGCTGCGGTTTCACGAATTTCTCCAAGAGCCAACTGCATCCGATTCAGCCAGTCTTTTAGAAGAGAATAACCAGACAGAATCACCTTATAAATTTACTGGAAAAGTTGAGTTATCTCATATTAGTTTTGGATATGATGCCAACCGTCAAGTTTTGCAAGATATCAACTTGTTGATTGAGCCATACCAAACAGTGGCATTAGTAGGGCGCTCCGGTTCTGGTAAGTCTACTTTAGTAAAATTGCTGTTGCGATATTTTGAACCTCAAGCAGGTCAAATTCTGATTGATGGTCAAGATATTCGCACTTTGGATGTAGGTAAATATAGACGAAGGCTAGCGATCGTTCACCAAGAAGTAGACGTTTTCAACGGTACTATATTGGATAACCTCACCTATGGCAGACCAAATGCCACTTTCGAGCAGGTTCAGGAAGCCTGTAGAATTGCTAGAGTCGATGAAGTAGTGCAGTACTTACCCAAAGGTTATTACACTGTCGTGGGAGAACGAGGTGTCAGGTTATCTGGAGGACAAAGACAACGCTTGGGAATTGCTAGAGCATTGTTGGTGGAACCAGACGTGCTGGTTTTTGACGAAGCTACCTCTAGTTTAGATTATGAGTCTGAGCGTTCAATTCAGCTAGCGATGCGATCGATTCAGGGCACTTGCACCACCATTGTTATTGCCCACCGTTTAAGCACAGTCCGGGAAGCTGATAAAATTGTTGTTCTAGAGCAAGGAAAGATTGTAGAAATGGGTAGCCACGATGAACTCTTGCGTCACGAGGGTATTTACCGCCGCTTACACTCCCTGCAAGAAACAGGAGAACTCTTGAGTTAGGGGACATACACATTTTTGATTTTGGATTGGCCCCACAAATGAATCCGCCTGATTAAATCGACTTTATTCACAATAAGGTCGATTTTTTTATAGATATCTTCAGAAATTAAATATGTGTTATCTAAAACCCTTTCGCGCCTATTCAGTGGTATAAGTAATATTATCAAGTGGGGAATTTGCTTTTATTCCCCAAGAAAAGCGTTAGCCATTGAAATTAGTTTTACGCGCTTGGATGAAGCGCGATAAGTAAAGTGAATAATCCATCGATCGCTACTGGAATACTAATCACTAATCGAAGTCTTCCAATCAGAAAAAACTAAGATTTGCTCTTATCTGCTTCTTTCTGTGCCGCCTCACTGTATTTTTTATAAAGTTGAGTACGAATTTTAGCTTCTTGATAACGGCTGTGGGTTTGTGGTACCGTACTCATTAAATCTGAAGCTCGTTGCCACTTAGCAGCAATCTCTAACCACTGAGTTGAGGTTGTAGCTGTTTTTCCAGATGCAGAAGCTTGGTTGGCAATTCGCACAGATATTTGAAATGGATCGTCAGAAGGCTCAGAAAAGCTATTGTTAGGAGCGCGAGACGGTGTTTGGGCTTTGCTATCGTTAGTGTTTTCTGTAGTTAAAGATTTGGAAGTTTCTGGTTGTATTAGGTTTTTCAATTTATTACCTAGCTGGGCATAAACAACCCAACTAAGCAATAACAGCGAGCATAAACCTGCTGCTGCTAATATCTTTGTTTTAGGTTTATTTTTGGATTTTTCTTTGTTAATGAGTACTAAAGGACGAGAGACTTGAGTTTTAGGATAATTTGGTTTTCCTAGTTCAGCTTGAGCGTCTGTGAAATCTTTAATTAATTGCTTTACAACATTTGGCTGAATTAATGTAATTTCCTGTGACCAAAGCAATTGATTTTCGCGATCGCTATCTATTTCCTTTAACCACAGCAATTGTTGTTCTCGAACAATCCGACTGTTGATTTTAACACGGCGAATGTGACGCGGCGCGATAGACTCAAGAATTTGCTGGATTTGTTCTACCAGGGGAGATTGCTCAAGTTGCTCTACTTTAGCTGCCTCGCACAGAATTTGTAAGACACCATCAGAAAAAATGGCTCTAGTTCTGACACAAGACTGGGCTAGCTTTTCGTTCAATAGCTGAATAATCGCCGCAACGCTGCCTTGGTGAGCTTGCCAAGCGATATCGTTTATCCGGTCTACCACCTGAAATTTAGTGATAGCTCTTCCACCCTGACTGATTAACGTATTCATTAATTTAGGGACTCTTTTCTACTGACCTCGATCTTGTCTTCGATTTTACGAGTAAAAAGATGAGTTGCCAAATAATATCATAAATATGGAAATCTGGAGCCTTCCTTTTCGGGTTGCTAAGGATTTCTAATCGCTAGGGCTAGCTGCAAGATGTGAGTAAACGCACTCTGCGATCGTCGCAAATGTATGGCTAGATAGTATCAGGGTCAACGCCAAGCGATCGTAAATGTTCCTTTAACCTTTGCACCTGCGATTCTGCTTGTTTTGCTTGCTCTTGGGCTTGTTCCCTTGCCAATCTTTCCTGTTTCAACGCCTCTGCCAATTCCTCTGGAATCAGCAACTTTTCTTTGGTGTCTTCTCGATAAAAACCAATCAGTTGCTCCTCTACTTGCAAGCGCAGCTGCAAAGGTTCACATGGACTATCTGTAATTGGCTCATATACCTCGCCTCGCAGCCGATACCCTTGTAATTGCTCCTTAATCCACTCTCCCTTGGGGTCAAATAACCAGTATTCCAATACCCCTAACTGCTCATACAGCGTCTTTTTGAAACCTGTATCCTGGTTTTTAGTGCCCTCCGAAGTCATTTCAAAGATGATTACAGGCACTTGTCCCTCTTCCCATATCTTGTAATTATCCCGTCCTCCAGGAGCGACATTAAAAATCACCATTACATCTGGAGCTATCCGTAACCTCGGAAAACCCTGAGCATAATAAAGAAACTGGTTACTCAAAACCGTTGCTTGCCGACCCAGTAAATATTGCCTCAATACTTCTAAAGTTGCTAGTAAAGCACATAAATGAACATAACTTTCTGCCAAAGGTTCACCATCCGAACTTGGGTAAAAAACTTCTGTCGATCGAGAACTGGGTAAGAGGCTAGTCATAATTAGCCACCTGGTTGAGAGGATGGGTGCATGATTATATTATCTTAAAAACTTTCGCTGATATTTCTGGGACTATTGCCTGTCATATCGTTCATAAACTAAACAAAATAGAAAATAGTCGTATCGGGATACTTTTGTGAGGAATTATCGTTTTTTTTACCTTTTTGCCACAATGACGATACTAAATATCACAGCGATCGTTACATTAGAAGATATATAACTAAAAATCATTGTTGATTTTTATTCGTTCGCAGTTCACACAAAACTATGAGTGCAAGTACCATTATTTCTGATAATCCCTTACTCCAAGGCACTGGTTTACCTCAATTTACAGAGATTAAACCAGAACGAGTAGTACCCGCCTTCAATCAGTTGCTAGCAGAACTTGACCAGCAACTTGCCACTTTAGAGGCTAATGTACAGCCGACTTGGAGTGGTTTAGTAGAACCCTTAGAAAAGCTGACGGAACGGCTTACCTGGAGTTGGGGGGTGGTAAATCATTTAATGGGTGTTAAAAATAGCCCAAAACTGCGCGAAGCTCATGAAATCGTACAGCCACTAGTCGTACAATTTATCAACAAACTCGGTCAAAGCCAACCCATCTACAATGCTTTTAAGGGACTCCGTAGCAGTGATAGTTGGGCAACTTTAGAATTAGCTCAACAGCGCATTGTGGAAGCCGCCATTCGAGATGCAGAACTTTCTGGTGTTGGCTTAAAAGGAGAGATAAGAGACCGTTTCAACGCCATTCAGATGGAGTTGGCAGAACTTTCTACTAAATTCTCTAACCATGTACTTGATGCCACGAAAGCCTTTAGCTTAACCCTGACAACAAAAGCGGAAATTGACGGTTTACCACCAAGTTTGGTAAGTTTAGCTGCTCAAGCGGCTCGTGCGGCAGGAGAAGAGAACGCCACAACAGAAAATGGCCCTTGGCGCATTACTTTAGACTTTCCCAGCTACGGCCCTTTTATGCAGCACAGCACCCGTCGAGATTTGCGTGAAAAGCTCTACAAAGCTCATATCACTCGCGCTTCTAGTGGCGATTTAGATAATAATCCGTTAATTGTGCGTATTTTGGAGTTACGGCAAGAACTTGCAGATATACTTGGCTTTAAGAGTTTTGCCGAGTTGAGCCTTGCAAGTAAAATGGCTCCTAATGTTGAGGCAGTCGAAGCACTATTAGAAGAACTACGCCAGGCCAGTTATGATGCTGCTGTCAAAGACTTAAAAGAACTCCAAACTTTTGCTGCATCTTATGGAGAAGAATATCAAGATTTAAAACATTGGGACATCAGCTTTTGGGCAGAACGCCAACGAGAAGCAAAATTTGCCTTTACCGCTGAAGAATTACGTCCCTATTTTCCCCTTCCCCAAGTGCTAGATGGCTTGTTTGGACTTGTTAAGCGGTTGTTTGGTGTTACAGTAACCCCTGCTGATGGTCAAGCCCCAATATGGCATGAAGATGTCCGTTATTTCCAAATAGCCGATGAAACTGGTTCTCCCATCGCTTATTTCTACTTAGATCCCTATAGCCGTCCAGCAGAAAAACGTGGTGGTGCTTGGATGGATGTATGTATCAATCGTGCCAAAAATGAAAATGGTGCAACTGGCATTCGGTTGCCTGTGGCTTATTTAATATGCAACCAAACTCCCCCAGTAGATGGCAAGCCGAGTTTGATGACTTTCTATGAAGTAGAAACTTTGTTCCACGAGTTTGGTCATGGATTACACCACATGCTCACCAAGGTTGACTATGCTGGAGCCGCAGGTATCAATAATGTGGAATGGGATGCAGTGGAACTACCCAGTCAGTTTATGGAGAACTGGTGTTATGAGCGACCCACTTTGTTTGGTATGGCTAAACATTACGAAACTGGAGAAGCCCTACCAGAGCATTATTATCAAAAGCTGCTAGCGGCGCGTAATTATATGAGTGGTACTGGTATGTTACGGCAAATTCACCTTAGCAGTGTTGATTTAGAACTACACTACCGCTATCGTTCTGGCAGCAATGAAACTCCAGCAGATGTGCGTCATCGCATAGCTAAGACTACTACTGTTTTACCACCACTTCCAGAAGATTCAATATTGTGTTCTTTTGGGCACATTTTTGAGGGTGGCTATGCAGCAGGTTACTACAGTTATAAATGGGCTGAAGTCCTTAGTGCTGATGCTTTTGCCGCTTTTGAAGAAGCTGGGCTAGAAAATGAAGAAGCGATAAAAACGACAGGTCGGCGTTATCGGGATACGGTACTAGCACTCGGTGGTAGCAAGCATCCAATGGAGGTGTTTAAAACTTTCCGGGGTCGCGAACCAAGTACGATCGCTTTGCTCAGGCACAATGGTTTAGTAAGTGCTGCTGCAAACTAAACAACACAACTGTAGAGATGTTGTATTGCAACGTCTCTACATCAAATCTTTGCTTATACCAATTCAATCGATGAATCGGTGTAAAGTCAAGACGCGATGAATCGCGTCTCTACAAATGGTCTATTTTTTGCATTCTTTTTTTAAATTGGTATTAACTGAAAATTTTTTCCTAGTTTAAGGTGTTCCTGGAAGAATAGGTTCTTCGGCAACATCATTCAAGCGGATGCTGTCTAACAAATTTCGCCACTCTGCTGTCAGGGCTGCATCTTGAGGATTTTGTTGACGCAGTTCAGCCAACGTTGTCAGTGCTTCGTACCATATCCCATTTTGGGCATAGATAGCATAGCGCTTTAGAGGTTCTGCCGTTTCTAGTTGTTTGACTATTGGTTGACTGAGGTTAACTCGTTTTATTACCCCTTCAACAAAAGTTGGGGGAGCATTCTGTTGCTTGTCACAGTTAATGGTGAAAAACCAGCGGTATTGTTGGCCTACTGCTAAAGTGGGAGCAGTGTTAGGCAAAGAAACGCGGATGACTCCGGGCTTATCTGGTAGAGCGATCGCTTTTTTGTATACCTCGTTAGCATCTGGATCTTGCAGTACAAATTCAACTGTATATGGCGAATTTTTGGTATATGGCACATAGAAAAACCAACTTGGATGTTCTACTGTTGTTTGTCCCCAGACGTTAATCACTGAGTTAGCTTCTTGAGTAAAGGGCACTAAAGCAGTCAAGTCAATTTTAGGTGTAGGACATCCAGGTTCCCCACGCTTCGCTCCACCACGAACGCGACCTCCAGGAGGGGAGCCAGCTGGAATTGGAGGTTGATTAAAGGTTTTAGCTTGAGCAAGGATTGTTTTAATATCAGAGCGGTTAGGGGTTGGTTTCGCCAGTACTGGAGTCAGACTAACTGATAAATTTGTACAGCTAAAAGCTACTACTAAAAACAGCTTTATCGATTGTGAATTTGAATTCATAGAAACCTGACCTCATAGGATTTTAGATTTTAGATTGGGCATTGAAAAAGGGCAGAGGTGTAGAGGACAAAGGGAAAAAACTTACTGCAATTTCTTTGCTGCTCCCCTGCTCCCTGCTCCCTGCTCCCTTGCTTCTTCCCCATTCCCCGCCCGCACTTTTGTTTTTGAATTACTATAAATTGACATTAAAACTCCCATAGCTAACAACGATAAAGCCGACGGTACGAAAGGTACCCAAGCACCTGAAATTAACAGACCAAAGCAAACTACATACAAAACGCTAGAAGCAACACCCATTGCCAACGCCAACCAGGGTAACGAAAGCTTGCGCAAAATCAGGACTCCCCCAATCAAAGACCAGCCCCAAATCCAGATTACCTCTGCCCACCATGACCAAGCCCGCAGCAACGGCCGTCCATCCTGAACTGCACCAAGGATCTGGCTGATCATGTGAGCTTGTACCAGTACTCCTGGCATTTGCTCGTCTAAAGGAATGCCATAAGGTGTAGACCAGGTGTCTGGAGAATCCCCCTTTGCAGTCACACCAATCAAAACAATCCGGTTTTTGATGGCGTTGGGGTTAATTGGACTAGATAAAAATTGCGTTAGCGTTACCTGTTCGGCTATTTCTTTTGAAGAACGATAATTGAGTAAGATTTGACCGCCATTCGCATCAATATTTTGATAGCCACCAGTACGAGACTTCAAATTCTCAAAAATAGTCTTACCCAACTGCAAATTTCCTTCAGGGGTGAACTTTGTTTGAATTCCTAAAGGGTGCAGATAAAGGGATGCTAGTTGTAAACTGAAGGAATATGGAGTAAAACACGATGATGTGGTTTCCTGATTCATGAACAGAAGATGCCGACGAATAACTCCATCGCGATCGTGAATAAAGTCACTGAATCCTAGATTTGCTGGAGGGATTTCTGGTGGCGGCTTAATGCCTTTGATATTTCCTGTGCGATCGCTCCCTTTGCATACGCCAACCAAGTTCTGAGTTTGCTGGAGACGAGTAATTAAATCTGGCTCTTTGGCCTGAAAATCACGGTAGACATCTAAGCCGATCGCGCGGGGTTGGTATTGATTGAGTTTTGCTAAGAGTTTATTCAGAGATTTTTCCGAAATAGAAGCTCCAATTAAGGACTCGCCATTTTGTCTTTGAATTGCTAAATCCTCATCGTCAATTGTGATAATCAACAGTCGGGGGTCGAGTCCTTCTGCAGGGCGCGATCGCATCATTAGGTCAAAGGCTTGAATCTCTGGATTTTCTAGCGATCCCACCAATCTCAGACCACAAACCAAAGCTGTAACTGCCAAGCTGGATAACACAGTTCTCTTAAATCTGCGTTTGTTAGACAAAGGTAAACTTGCTAACTCTTCATCTTCAGATTTTGTAGACCTTAATTCATCCCAAGTCGGTGGTATCTGCGCCGGATTTTGGCAAATTACTGGTAGCCAAGTTGCACAAGGAAATCTATCCTCAAGTCCTTGCAAGCGTTCCCGCGCTTGGCGTACCGCTTGATATAAAGACTCGCCACCAGCAAAGCCTTGGAGAAAATATTTTAAAAACTCCTTCGCAACCTGATCTGGGACGGGTTCGCGCATGACAATTATTTGAGGAATTTGCAAATCAGCTAATTCTCGCGCCAATCCCAAGCCATCACAGGAGTTGAATATAGCTAATTGCAAACCATTTTCAATGGCTTTTTTGAGAGCGTACTTTAACTCGCCAATGGTAAGACTATCAGTTCTATTCAAATAAATTCGTCCGCTTTCGCCATTTCCTTGACTGGAACTGTGTCCGGCAAAGAAGAGAATATCCCAGTTTTTTCCCCAGAGATGCTCAGTCAAGTCCTTACGTTGTGGTTCTACCAAAAAGCTCACCTGTGCGTTACTACACTGTTGCAGTAAAGCTCGATCGGCTTGGGTGTCAATCCCTTTACTATTGCCGACAATTGCCAAAATATTGACTAATTGATTGAGAGTACGTGGCTTGGGAATGCGATCGTAAGATGGTGAAGAAAGGGCAATTTCAGCTTTGGGATAGCGTTCTAACAAATCCCAAAGATGCCAAGGTAATAGCTGCAATTGGCTATTTTCTGTTTGCAGAATTACCCGTACTTCGTCGCTGGATGATAATTTTTCTAACCATTTTTCCCTCAAAGGGCGAAACTCCTCTGCTCGCAACCAAGTATTAAAGCGTGCGCGCAAAATATGAGAAGCGTTTTCGCAATCTTGCACCATTGATACATTCGTCACCTGCATTTTGTCAGCATGGAGGCGATAACGATTGCCTATCTGCCGATAACTAGACTGCCAATGACTATAATAGAGCGGCATTTCCGGGAATGAAGGGAGCCTCCCGGTGATTTCGGTTGTAGCACGCTCGTGTTCTTCACCAATTTGGAGGGTGACAGCAAACCCCTGCTCAAAACTACCCTCTCCAAATTTGATCGCCACTAATTTACCCATAACCGTCGCTATTTCCCCATGCAAGATCGTGCCCTGTTCTAATGTCCGATCGCAAGCTTCACAAGTGTCTACAGATTTCTTTCAAAATCCCCAAAAGCTGGCTTGGATTTTTAATTTTTAATTTTCAATTAATGAATTATCACTTAATAAATTACCGACAAACAAGGAAGATAGTTACATATTTCAAATTCGGAAATATTCGGTAATACTGGTATTATCCAAGGCGACCCTAACACTAAATTGCTCTCTAGGTTCACCACGAAACTGCAACTGAATGTAGTTGTCTAATTTTCTAGATTGAGCGTCTAAAAATACTGCTCCTGAACTATCTATAACAGTGAGATGAACTCCTGGTGGCAAGTAAATTTGATTTCCAGTGGCGTGCAATTGGAGATGAATACTAGTTTGTCCATCTTTTTCGGGGCTGATTTCCACAATCAACATCACAGGTTGGTTGTGGATTTGGATACCTAAATCAATCACTTTTGCCCGTTTAGTAATTGATTCTGGTTGTTTGAGGGTATCTAATTCTAAAGTTTCAACACTGCGAAAGGCATAAGTTGGCATGAGTTCCGGCACATTCCACAGCGATTCAATAGTTTCCCAGCCCGTCTCAAATATACCAGCAAACCATTGACTCAAATTCACTAATGAATTCAGTGGAGATTGACGCAGTTCCCAGATGCGATCAATAAACGCTTCTAATGGTTGCAGTTGCGCTAAAGGAACTGTTTGGGTTGTCACACTAGGGATAAAACCAAGCAGCCTTGCTTCTTCAAGCGATTCATCAAATTGAACCATTAAATAACCCACCCGTTCTTCCCAAGTTTCTGGAGGAACAAAACATATCTGCTGATGCAAACGGACAGGGCGACACTCCAGACGGCCAATTGAGGGCACTTCTAAATCAGCTACATCTCCACAAAGGCGCACAATTGGGTTCCAACTGTCACTAGCTTGAAGATCGGTAGGAATATCCATCATCTGCAAGTAGTCATTCACCACCCATACAGCTAAAGTATTCAGCCGGACTTGCTCTGCTTTTTCAAGATTTGGTTGCTGGTTAGCAAATTGCTGGGCAGTTATGCGAGCTGTTTGGGAAATCGGCAATGTTAAAGCGAAATCATCTAGCTGATAGGTGGAGTTATTCATAAGTCAATTTTTAGGGTTCAATGCTGCTATGTATATATCACCCGCATTCAATAAATTTATGCCACAAAACTGAATACTGAAAAAAAACTGAATACTGGAAAAAGAGAATTGGGGACTGGGATTAGGTAAAAATATCCCATACAATTAAAAGATTGTATATTGAAATCATCTCAGAGATAGAGATTTTGAGTATTTATACCTCGATAAATAGCTTCAAGCTGCTAAAAGCGGCTTATCAACTAGCAGATAGTTTGCCAAATTTTCAGCGGACAATTTGAGCGATCGCTTACAAAGATCGGCCCCTTCAAATCACAACCAATTGCCAATCAAAACATAGGCAGACCAAAAGCTTGGCGCTCTGTAATTGGGATGTTTTAGCAGTTGTAGTTGGGCACGATGCACTGCTTCGGCTTTGGTGATTTTGCCACTCTTGAGTTCTCGATAGAAGGCACTAACAAACATCGCCGTTGATTCATCATCAATTTGCCACAAAGAAGCGATGGTACTACGTGCGCCAGCTCGGACAGCTGCTCCTGCAAGACCCAGTGCTGCCCGACTGTCTCCTGTTGCTGTCTGGCAAGCACTCAAAACCAATAATTCTACTACGGTTTTACTCTGGCTGTGGAAGAGAGTATCAAAATCTTTGACATTGATCTGACCATCGAAATCTAAAATAAAAGTGTCTTCAAGGCGGGAACTAAACTGACCGTGGGTTGCCAAATGCACTATGTTGAATGAAGCAGCATCAATTTCACTTTCCAATTTCTTTTTCTTAAAATCTCCATCCAATAAGCTGGTTGTCGAAACTCCTGCTTTGGCAATACCGTCAAATTCAGATTTGATCGCTAGCAATGGTGCAAACTTGGTATATCCTGGCGGTGGCTGAGTCAGTCCTGCGGTTAGCGCTCTGAGCTGCTGTTTAATTAGCGGTTTCGGGTCGAGGAGTTGTAGACCAACGCTTAGGGCGATCGCATATTTCTCTACTAAATATTGTTTACCATCGTAGAGAGCTGCCATTGGTAAATTACGTAATGGCCCATCTAGGACGAACACTAACGTATCGACGCCACTTTGTTGTAATTGTGACTCAATGGGTTTAAGCAGCCACCCGTAAACTTCTTGCGATTGGGCTTGGACGATCTTAGTAGCAGTTGGATTGACAAGATTTCTTCGCAGTTTTATTAAGAGTTTCTCTACTTCCCCTTGGGAAATCTTGGTTCTGTAGCTTTGCAGAGGTTGTTGAGGAATTTTGACAATTACCTGGAGTTCGTCACTAAGAATAATTGGATAAAGAATGGCAGCCTTGGAATTATCTTTGTCTACTACTCGATCGAGGGCTACTTTCTGACCTTGCAGACAAGCTTCCTGAAAGAAGTCGTCTAATTCTGCTAGTTGGAGTGCTTCAATCCGCTGGCGTGCTTTATCCAATATTTTTTCATTTGGTTTTCCTTTTTGAGATTGCAGCAGTAACTCTACTGACTGGCGGTAGACAGGTTCTACACTGTCCCGGAAATCAAATTGCACATCTTGGTTGACTACATCTTTATTGACTACTAAATCTCTTCGCAGAGACTCAAGAGTGTCTACAGCAGCATCATAAGCGGCGATCGCACCATTAATATCTTTTTCTGCCCAAAGCAATCTACCTAACTGCCACTCCAAGCTATAGGTAATTTCTGGTGCATTGCTACTCTGTGCCAAAGCTAATCCTTGCCTGGTCAGGTCTTGCGCTTCTGACCACTGTTTGGTTTCTTCATACAAGCCGCCTAAACTCTTCAGAGCATAAGCCTCTGCCCGCTTGTCTCCTAAACTACGGGATTGCTGGATGGCACTAGCGAGTAATTTTGCTGAATCTTTTGTACTTAATACTGAGTAAAAAATATGACTCGATGCTTGTAATACACCACTCTTGACTTTTGCTAAACTTTGTGAAAAGTTAACATGAGCGTAAATACTCGCACGGCTGAGAGGGAGTTGCCTGAGTTGGGACTCAATCGATGGCAAAAGAGTTTGCACCTTTGCCCATTCTTTATCTTTAATCAGTAGTCCCAGGTGATTGAGTTGTGCTTGAACTTTTGTGAGGGGTGAGGGAGATACTGCGACTGTTTTTTGATAATAGGCGATCGCCTGTTGCTTTTGATTTTGTTTACGGGCATTATTCCCCAAGCTGAACAGACTAGCCCCAATATCAGCGCTTGATTGGAGATTTTGAGCAATTATCAGACTTTCTTCTAATGCTTGGCGTGACTTTTTCAAATCGCCCAATACCAAAAGGGCATCACCGAGCGATCGCAAACTCACTGTCTTTTCTAGAGAATCTGGTTGAGATTTTAACGTCTGACTTATTCGATCGAGGGTTTTGATCGCTCGCGGGTAAAATCCTTGGGTACGCCACGCTTGTGCTTGATTGATTAGCGATCGCACCACGCCACTTTGATTATCTGCTTGTTTGTAAATTTCTTCTGTCTGCTGCCAAGTTGCCAAAGCCGCCTCGGACTTTCCCATTGCCAATTGCAGACGACCTTGAATATCTAGTGATTGGGCAAATATTTGCAGATTTTGGTTTTTATCCGGTTCTTGGAGTACATTTAAGCTTTCTGTAATTGCCTGCTGCGCCTGATTCCATGCACCGAGTTGCTGGTAAGCTAAAGAAAGATTACCCAATGTGACTGCTAGTCCAAGGCTCTCCCCTTGCTGCTTATATATTTGGACAGCCTGTTGTAAAACTTCTACAGCTTTGGTAAAGTTGCCATTACTGTATAAAACTTTGCCCTGCTGTAAGAGTGAGGCGGCATCTGTGGGCACAGCTAGGGATATTATACTATTTATTGGCAGTTGGGATAAAGAATTGATTGAGCCAGGGACTTTTGCTAGCACTGGTGAACCGAGAATGCATAGCAAAGCGACCAGGAAGTACAAAGGCAAACGTAAAAAGTGAGCTAGGGCGGTGAGCCAGCGCGTTCTTGCCGTTTCTCGACCCCTGCTTTTAAACTTTAGAGAATTTGCGCCAAAAATCCTAGTTGTTTTAGCCATAAGCATGACGAGAGGTAGGTGATAACCAGAAACACATAGGATGAACTATTAGGCTAACAGGCTAATGTTACCATCTCTATTCCCGATCAATCTTTGAGCTTCCACAATTTTCTTATTTATGGCGATCGCTGTGAAACTTGATTAGCAAAGTAAATGAAGTATACGGGTAGGGGCACAACATATTGTGCCCCGACGATTATCTCTACCTCATCATGCAATCTGTTGTAGTTAAAAAGCGATCGCTAACCTTAATCAAAAACTCACTGAAATAGTGATGAGTAAAAATTATTTGGGTGTGGCTCTTAGAGCTGCAAGAATTATAGAAAGATGTGAGTAAGTTTACTTACTATTTAATTGATCTAGGAAAGTTCTGGTGGAAACCGAGGTTTTTTGCGAATATACTCACGAATGACATTAGTTGCTCGCCAAGCAATCCCACTACCAGGAGGAACGCGACAACCAAGAGTCCGTGCCGCCCCAAGGTTATTTCCCAATCTATCAAAGACTTCAAGCCATCCATCTGAACCATCTGTTATTACCCGAACGGCTAGTGTATCTTCTCCTTGAATCGTGATTCTTAAACCAAAAACGCTTCCAATATCTGCCGCCTCAATCGTATTCTTATAGAAGTTATAGGCTTCCCAGAAACTATCTGGTGCTATTAGTGCTGAAGAGTTCTGCATATCGTAAAGCCATATTTCAATACCTTCGAGATGAAAACTAAACCTTACCTGACGTACCCATTTATCGTAGTCATCAACGGAACCAAACTCTTCTTGATTAAGATTTTCTACTCTTGGAAGAGCTAGCCCATGAACATGAAAAGACGTGGGTTGGAACATCCGAAGTGATTCAATATTTAATAACTGACCCTGATCGTAAACTCTTGGGTAGCCTTGAAAGTAAAAATGCTTTACAGTTTCGGCGAAATTACTCATATCAAACGTTGGACTGGGACTGATTAAATATAGCTTGCCCCACAATCAACCTCAAAGTAACCCTCTTTTGTCACTCTAGGCAGAGGAAAAAGAGGGCTAGTTACTAGAGGCTCTTAATTAGAACGAGCCGCACCTCACCAAAAAAAATAGAGTTGTTGCATAAAGCGATCGCCTTTAAAACGGTAGCAATGCCCCATTCTCAATTCCCAATTCCCAATGCCTATAATTTAAAATCCTGCCAAACGATGTGAAGGTTTCAAACTCAGGGATGATGAGTAATTAGCAATTAAATTGACAAAATCAGACTATAAAGAGTGATATTAACCGATAAATAGCGCTTGTAAAGGACTAACGGGCATGATTAAATCTTGGATGGTGATTGGGGGCGTGGCTTTCTTGGTTGCTTTAGCAGCGAACGTGATTACGCCTAGCGATCGCCAATGGTTCAAGCGTTTACAACGACCGAGATGGCTAACTTTTGAGGGTGCAATTCCGATTATTTGGACTGTAATATTTATTTGCGGTGCTTGGTCAGCTTATATTGTCTGGGAAAAAGACCCAGGAAGCACCTCAACCTGGTTAATTATGGGTTTATATCTGCTATTAGAAATTGTTACCATCGCCTATACGCCTGTAATGTTTAAGCTTCGCAGTCTGAAAGTGGGTACAATTCTCGGTGGCACAGGTTTGATTATTGATATTTTATTGATACTTGCAGTCTTAGGTTTTTCTGGTTGGGCAGCACTCTTACTAGTTCCTTATTTGCTCTGGAGTCCCATTGGTACTTATACCACTTGGCAGATGATGAGTCTCAATCCTCAAGATGCCTAAGAATCGCACCAGAGAATGATTAAACATCTAGTCTAAATTGTCAAACTTGCAGTGTATGAATTGACAAAATACACAAAGCAAGAGTGCATTATGATTCCATCTTGGATAATAATTGGGGCTGTAACTTTCTTCGTCGCCCTTGGTAGTTTCTTCATCACGCCACGTGATGTTAAATGGTTTGCAAACTTAAGTCGCCCTCGCTGGCTAGTTTTTGAGCCGCTGATTCCAATTATCTGGACTGTGATTTTTATTTGCGGTGCAGCTTCGGCTTATATTGTCTGGGAAAAAAATCCCGGAGGCATAATTACTTGGCTACTAATGGCTTTGTACCTCTTGGTGGAAATTATCACCGTTGCCTACATACCTACAATGTTGAGGTTTCGCAGTCTCAAAGTTGGGGAAGTTCTTGGGCTAATCGGTTTGATTTCAGGCGCTGTCTTGGCAATCTGCGTTTTACCGATTTCTCTAATAGCGGCGTTGTTACTCGTTCCCTATCTAGTTTGGACTCCCATTGGTACTTACACCACCGACGAGTTAAAAGAGTTAAATCCTCAAGATGCTTGAAGAAGTATTCAGTAGTCTGAATTCAGTAGTCAGAGGAAGAAAGTGTGGGATGAACGCTTATTTATTCTTTATGGATTCCGTAAGAAAGATTTCGCATTTAGTATCACCATTTATTCAGCATTAGATTGAGCAAGTCTCCCAGTCAGACTCCAATTCAATTCTGAATTCTGACTTCTGAATTCTTTTGTGATAACGCATCTATGTAAGCCGTCCATAACGTGCGGTGACAGGATTGGCTGGATGGGATTGATTATTCAGCCAAGCCCACATTTGATCGCCGACAGAAAAATGCCACCACTCTCTAGGATTACGTTGAAAACCGGCTTTTAACATTACATCTCGCAATAGTTGACGATGAACATGATACTTTTGCGTTTCTAAGCGATCGCTATTGGCATAATAATCAGGATGCGATCGCTCTGACATTTCGTCAATTGGCGAACCCATATTTACTATTTGCCCTACATCATCTACCAGCGTTACATCTACCGCCCCACCAGTACTGTGAGGAGGCGGAGTTTTTGCATCTAAACTCGGTGCAGCCCAAATTGCATAAACCGCTTCCCAAATCTCTTGGCGTTGGTTTGCTGATAACTCCACATTAGTCAGTCCTCTATCCCGCACTGCTTGGGCGAAGCTGTAATCTACCATAAATTGCTGGACTGCGATCGGGCGATAGGCATCAAAGATTTGAATCCGCCAGTTAGGATGCAAGAGATTAAGATAATTTTGCGCTTGGAGCAAATTTTCAATAACGCTTTGACGAAGATAATAAGGAGAGCGATCGCCATAAGGCGCACCTAATTTTTCATAAGGATGGGGAGATTCCACTGCAAACAATTCCAAAGGAATCGCTACTAGCGGTTCACCACACTCAAAAATCGGGATTTGATGATAAGGTCTCATCTAGGCAGCTACATAGGACTTACGGATTTTAACGCAAGCATAGCATTGTGCGTAACGATTCTCTATTTCCTTTGTGTACTTTGCGCCTCTGCGTGCAATACCAATTTTTCTCAACCCTGAACAATTTGTTATTTTGGAGTACTCATTTGTTATTTTGGAGTACTCATTTGTTATTTCGGGGTACTCATTTGTTATTTTGGAGTACTCATTTGTTATTTCGGAGTACTCATTTGTTATTTTGGAGTACTCATTTATTATTTCGGGGTACTCATTTGTTATTTTGGAGTACTCATTTGTTATTTTGGAGTACTCATTTGTTATTTCGGGGTACTCATTTGTTATTTTGGAGTACTCATTTGTTATTTCGGAGTACTCAATATGCCCTAGCATACTTAAGATTCTATCATTAACGGTTCGTTTTCTCAAAAATGCTCAATCAAAACCAAATACCTTTATTAGATGCCTTAAAAGCTAATGCAGCAAGACCTCATGCGCCTTTTTACACTCCAGGACATAAACTAGGTGAAGGAATTTCTCAACCTTTAGCTGACTTACTTGGTAAAGCCGTCTTTCAGGCTGATTTAACCGAATTAGCAGATTTAGATAATCTTTTTGCACCCCAAGGCGTTATTCAAGAAGCACAACAACTGGCGGCTGAGGCGTTTGGTGCTTCGCAAACATGGTTCCTTGTCAATGGTTCTACCTGTGGAATTGAAGCGGCAATTCTTGCTACCTGTGGCACACGCGATAAAATTATTCTGCCTCGGAATGTGCATTCTTCTGCGATCGCAGGTTTAATTCTCTCTGGTGCTATACCAATTTTTCTCAATCCTGAATACGATCCAGTTTTAGATATTGCCCATAGCATTACACCCAATGCTGTACAATCTGCACTCCAACAACATCCAGATGCGAAAGCAGTATTAATAGTTTACCCCACATATTACGGTGTTTGTGGAGATTTGAATGCGATCGCCAATATTACACATCAATATAATGTCCCTCTACTTGTAGATGAGGCACACGGCGCACACTTTGCCTTTCATCCCGAATTACCCACTCCAGCTTTAGCCGCAGGTGCAGATTTAACTGTACAATCCATCCACAAAGTACTTGGTGCAATGACACAGGCATCGATGCTGCATATCCAGGGTGATAGGATAAATGGCGATCGCATCAGTAAAGCTTTGCAACTCTTACAATCTACCAGTCCCAGCTATATACTTTTAGCTTCCCTAGATGCAGCGCGTCAGCAAATGGCACTCCACGGAAAAATGCTGATGTCTCAAACTTTGCAACTTGCTGAGGAAGCTAGAACAAAAATCAGTCAAATTCCTGAATTATCAGTTTTAAGCCCCCCTTTAAAAGGGGGGTTGGGGGGATGTCCCGGCTTTGTAATTTTAGACAAAACGCGACTAACTGTCACTGTTTCTGGTTTAGGTTTAACCGGATTTGAAGCAGATGAAATTTTGGATGAAAAATTTGCTGTTACTGCTGAATTCGCCTCACTACAACATCTCACCTTTATTATTAGTTTGGGCAACACCCCAGCCGATATTGAACAATTAGTGCAAGGTTTCACCAGCCTCGCCAAAGAATATCGCCGAAGCAACTTGACTGTTAAAAACCAGGTTTGGCTAAATCTAGACAGAACCCTAGATTATGCTTTACAACTTTCTCCCCGCGAAGCCTTTTTTGCTATTAGTGAAATACTACCTTTGACAAAGATCGATAAACGCATCTGTGCCGAAATCGTCTGTCCCTATCCCCCAGGAATTCCTGTGTTAATGCCGGGAGAAGTCATCACCAAACCCGTCCTTGACTATCTGCAACAAATCCAGGCAATGGGAGGATCGATCTGTGGTTGTGCTGATAGTAGTTTCCGCACCTTAAAGGTAGTAAAAGAATGACTTATATGGTAAATTTAAGGATAATAATTTGAGACCATTACTCACAATGGTTCCTCGTTTGTCAAACTTACCTAAATAATCTTTTCTTAAAAATAAATTTAAATCAATGAAGATAAATTTTTTGTTCGTACCAGCAGTTGTACTTTCCTTAGTAACGACCTTCAATAAAGTTACTTTTGCTCAAATTCCAACTAATACTATTGCACCAAGTAGTAATGCTCAAGAAATAGAAAAAACTAATAATATCAAGAAATTGTTAGAGATAACTGGTACGAAAAATCTTTCTACACAGATCCTCACTCAACTATTAAATAATTTCAAGTCCGAATACCCTCAAGTTCCTCAAAAATTTTGGGATACTTTTGCTGCTGAACTCAAGATAGATGATATTGTAAATGAGATTATTCCTATTTATAATAAATACTTTACTAATGAGGAAATCAAACAAATCATTGCATTTTATCAGACACCTTTAGGACAAAAAACAATTACTGTTATTCCCCAAATCACTCAGGAATCTACTGCTGTTGGTATAAGATATGGAAAAGTGGCAGTCGAAAGAGCCTTAAAAAAATTGGAAGCAGAAGGATATATCCGCCCTAGTCGATAAAGCGGTCTATGATGTTAAGGAGAAGTCATCACAAAATCCATTCTTGATTACCTGAAACACATCCAAGCGATAGGGGAATTTATCAGTGGTTACAATGACACTAGGCTCAAAACTTTGAAAGTTTTGAAAAAACGTCCTAACTCCTAACTCCTGAATTATTGTTGATAAAAACTTAATTTATGCAATCAACAGTAAATATGCGGTTGAACAGATAATTTAGAGAAAACTATACAGTAGTTATACTAATGTGAAACTTCAATAAAAATAGCTAGTAAATTAGTGCAATCTTTGATTTATACTCATAGGATCATCTTGATGATTCCTAAACTAGAAGATGAAATCAAAAACCTATTATATTTGGGGGTTAGTAACAGTTCCGATTGTAGTAACTCTGGCGCTGGGTTTCTCAGCAAGAGCGAATGCGGTTGAGTTAGGCGCTGCCTCTGATTACAATGTATTTGTTTTGGGAGATATCTCTCAAAAATATACAGATATTGAAGGAAAAGTTGCTGCTGGCGGTAACATAAATTTCGTCGGCGGACTTGGAAGCAGACTTTCTGGCAATAGCGGCAACGTAGTAATCGCTGGACAGAATTTAACTCTAAGCAACGGTCAAGTCTACCACGGGAATGCTGTCTATGGAGGCAGCGCCAATGTATCCAGCAATGTGGGATTTCCCCAAGGAACTCTCAGCCAGGGTAATCCCATCGACTTCAATGAAGCAGGGAAACAACTGCGAGGACTATCTGAATATTTGGCAACCTTGACTCCGACTGGTAACACAACAGTTCAACCTTGGGGTGCTATTAACCTTAGTGGCAGTGGTACTGCTTTCAATGTTTTTAATCTTGCAGGCTCATCTGTCTCCAAGACCAACTATTTTGAAGTTAAAGGGGACGCAAATTCAACTATCGTTGTCAATATCAGCGGTAAGGATGTGTCACTGCAAAACTTTGGGTTTAATATCATTGGCGCAGATAAACAAAAGGTAATTTACAACTTTTATGAAGCGACAAATATAACTGCTAGTGGAATTGGTATCCAAGGTAGTATTCTTGCACCTTTGGCTAATTTTAATTTCAACAACGGTCAAATTAACGGCAATGTAGTCGTAGCTTCTTTGACAGGAAATGGCGAGTCTCACAATTATCTATTTAATGGCGATCTGCCAGATGTCCCAATAAAGTACTACACTCCGCCTAAGCCTCCCATTCGTAAGGTTCCAGAGCCTGCAAATCTTCCAGGTTTAGGATTAGTTGCTGTAGTATTTGGTTTGTTTCGCTACAAACGCAATCGAGCAACTTGTTTAGAATAATTAAAAATTTTTGGCAGCATAGCGCATGAAGCGAACTTATTTACAGATTTTCGCTCATGCGCTATTTCCTTGCTCTCTACCTTCTACAATAAGGATAGACTTTATTGAGATTTGTATAGTTGGGGATCGGCTGTCATGGCTCCCGCCGTTTTAATTCAAAATCTGCAAAAACGTTACGGTACAGTGGTTGCCGTCCAGGATGTTTCCTTTCAGGTAGAACCAGGAGAAATTTTTGGTTTGCTTGGCCCCAACGGTGCTGGGAAAACTACTACCTTGCGTGCTTTGTGTACGTTGACCACACCGGATGCAGGCATTATCGAAGTATCTGGCATCTCTGTGTTAGATAATCCAAGAGTGGCAAGACAACGACTAGGCTACGTAGCTCAGGAAGTCGCTATAGATAAGGTGTTGACTGGAAAAGAACTGCTGCAATTGCAAGCAGCACTTTATCACCTTCCAGGCGCAGTAGCTAAACAGCGGATTGAGACGGTATTAGATTTACTCGGTTTGCAAGAATACGCCAATAAAAAGACAGGAACCTACTCTGGCGGTTTACGCAAGCGCCTAGACTTAGCTGCCGGCTTGCTCCATGCACCTGATGTTCTGGTATTGGACGAGCCAACTGTAGGGCTTGACATAGAGACTCGCTTTGTGGTATGGGATTTCCTGAGAAAATTACGCGCTTCTGGGACGACGGTAGTAATTACCAGCCATTACTTAGAAGAAATTGACGCTTTAGCCGATCGCGTGGCAATTATAGATCGCGGCATTGTCATTGCCAGCGATACACCTTCGCAATTGAAAGATCGAGTAGGGGGCGATCGCATCACCTTGCGAATCCGCGAGTTTTCCCCCATTGAAGAAGCTGAAAAAGCTAAAAACCTCCTGAAACCTTTGCCTTTTGTCCAAGAAATCATCATCAACAGCGCTCAAGGTAATTCACTCAACTTAGTAGTGACACCTCAGAATGATGTTCTTATTAACATACAGCAAGCGCTGAATACCGCTGGCTTGCCCATATTTGGCATCGCCCAATCTCGCCCCAGCCTCGATGACGTTTATCTCGCTGCCACAGGACGCACCTTGTTGGATGCAGAACTCGCAGCCGTCGCCACCCGCGATCCCAAAGCTGAGAAGAAGCAGAATATGAGATAGGGAATGGGGCAGGGAGCAGGGGGAGCAGGGGAAGAAAAATATTGACCAATGCTCAATGCCTAATGTCCAATGCCCAATGCCCAATCTAAAATCCAAAATCCAAAATCCAAAATTGCTATGAGTGTTACTCCTAAATCTGATATCAATTGGCAACCATTAGCATCGCCACAAGCAGATGTTAATACTGCACCTAACTTTTTCGGTGAATTCGTACAAGAGACGTTGGCTTTAACTCGTCGCTTGTTTATTCAGTTGCAACGCCGTCCCTCATCTTTGGTTGCTGGAATTATTCAACCAGTAATGTGGTTAGTGCTATTTGGTGCTTTATTCCAAAATGCTCCCAAGGGTATATTTGGCAATACAACAAATTACGGTCAATTTTTGGCGGCTGGCATTATTGTGTTTACAGCCTTTGCTGGGGCGCTGAATGCTGGTTTACCTGTAATGTTTGACCGCGAGTTCGGCTTTTTGAATCGTTTGCTAGTAGCACCGTTAGCATCGCGGTTTTCCATTGTCTTTGCCTCAGCCATTTTTATCATCAGCCAAAGTTTGTTGCAAGCAGCCGTAATTGTTGCAGCAGCAGCATTTTTGGGCGCAGGACTACCCAATATAGCTGGTTTAAGTGCGATCGCTCTAATTGTCTTACTCTTAGCTTTGGGTGTAACAGCCATCTCTCTCGGTTTAGCTTTTGCTCTACCCGGACACATTGAATTGATTGCAGTGATTTTTGTCACTAACCTACCATTATTGTTTGCGAGTACAGCTTTAGCACCCCTATCCTTCATGCCTAAGTGGTTACAGGTTATCGCTACCCTGAATCCTCTCAGCTATGCGATCGAACCAATTCGCTATCTCTATTTCCACAGTAATTGGGGACTAGGTAGTGTAGTGATGCAGGCTCCTTGGGGCGATGTTACCTTTGGGGGAGCGTTGCTGGTGTTGTTTGGCTTTGCCCTAGTCGCCTTGCTGAGTATTCAACCCCAACTGCGGCGGACTCTTGCTTAAAAAGATAAAATAGATCAATTTTATTTAGGGTCAAAACCCATGAAAAAACCATTTTTACAAATTACTAGACTCTTTCTAGCTACGGCAGCAGGAATTAGCTTTGCTTCCTTGCTCATGGCTCAACCAAGTTACGCTCAAATCAGCAGCCCAACGGATGCTTTCCCCAGCAATAGTACAACAGACCAAAATACCGATCCTTTCGCCCGTTCCAACTCAGACAATTTCAACATGTTCGATCTGATTCATCGGGCAAATTTCGGGAATCTCAACTGGGATTCTAACCAACAGAACGAAGAACTAAACTCAGCAGCAGCAGCCTTTAAAGCAAGGCAACAAAAACTAATTCAAGGTCAACAACAGCAACCAACCCCCAATAATTTGCCAACGATTATACTACCATCAGTTACATCGCCATCGGTGACACCACCATCAGGTAACTGAATTCAAACAAATAACCCCAAGCCTCTAAAGGCTTGGGGCTGAAACTATTTAAAAAAATCCTGAATTATTCAGGTAAAAACCTACAGCCCAAGCGCAGCTAAAATATCGCTAGCATGGTTGCTGGTATTTACATTAGCGTCAACATGGGTAATTTTACCGCTGGGGTCAATTACGTAGGTGACGCGCTTGGCATAACCGCCGCCATCCACATCGAAAGCTTTGATGAGGGATTTGTCGGTGTCAGCCAGTAGGGGAAAATTCAAATTATATTTTTGGGTGAATGCCTGATGGGAGACTTCATCATCTGCACTGACTCCCAAGATGACAATATCTTTACCTTGATATTGAGACTGGGCATCCCGAAAACTACAGGCTTGTTTGGTGCAGCCTGGCGTATCATCTTTGGGGTAAAAGTATAAAACAACCGTTTTCCCCCTCAAATCAGATAACGAAACTGTGTTGCCGTTTGTATCTTTGGCGGTAAATGCAGGTGCATCCGTACCAACTGCTAGAGGCATAATTAACTTTTCCTGTTTCAGATTGTTGATGCACTTGAAATTTTACATTAATTTATAATGTTTAAATATAATTACTAAAAAATCGGATAAATACACTTTAGGTAACTAATTTTGGTTTAATGGGGTATTTGGTACAAGAAAAAATATATTCTTAAATTAATCTTTGTTAGAAGAAAAATTTCTACCAATACACAATGGCTGCTGTTGATTCCCAAAACCCAAATATTTTTGTCTATCCTCAAAGTACAGTAGAAAGAGCCGAACGATCGCTAGTGTGTTCGCCTTTTAATGTATCTTTATTTGAAGTGATGAGCCACCAGAGTGTATCATTAACTGCGATCGCTCTGGAAAATGGACTCAAGCAGGGCTATACTAAACGCCCTTTATCAGAATTAGCTTGTGATGACGCTTTGGGCTGGTTGATTCAAGTAGGTGTATTGCGCCGAGAAGTTGATGGTCAGGGAATTACAGATAGTTTTCGTCTCACTCCCTTGGGACGCCAGTTAGTAGAACAATACCAGGGTAAAAATTGGCGTACTCCTTCATGGCGCGATCGTTTCTATGATGCAGTGATTCGTTGGTTACGGATACCTTTTTAGAATAAAAACCTAAGAGTTAGGATTAGGGAATCAAAGGGAACAATATATACGGAAACATCATATCTATTCATGAAGTCTTTACCATAACCGTGCAACTGCTATTTGTGATGGTTATAGTGGGCATTGGGCATTGGGCATTGGGCATTGGGTATAGGGCATTGGGCATGGGGAAAGGGAAAGGGAAAGGGGTAAGGGGAAAAGGGGAAAGATTAAATTTATTCCTTTTCCCTTTAACCTTTAACCTTTTCCCCTGCCCCCTGCTCCCCCGCTTTTCCACTTTCCCTGCTCCCTTGTTGTTCGCTTCTAAAAATTAACTCTGTATCTTGAAAAACTAAGTGATAGCAACTATGAAATCAATTATGGTAGTGGGGACAACATCCCATGCAGGGAAATCACTTTTAACTACAGCTATTTGTCGCATTTTATCGCGGCGTGGTTGGCGAGTGGCTCCCTTTAAAGGCCAAAATATGGCTTTAAATGCTTATGTCACCGCCAGTGGTGGAGAAATTGGCTATGCTCAAGCAGTGCAAGCTTGGGCTGCGGGAGTCGTGCCTTGGGTAGAAATGAACCCAATTTTACTCAAACCTCAAGGGGATATGACTTCTCAAGTAATTATTAAAGGTAGGTCTGTAGGCAAAGTGAGTGCCTCAGATTACTACGAGCAATATTTTGAACTGGGGTGGCGGACAATTGAAGAATCGCTACAGCATTTAGGAACAGAATTTGACATGGTGGTTTGTGAAGGTGCCGGTAGCCCTGCGGAAATTAACCTCAAGCACCGCGACTTAACTAATATGCGGGTAGCAAAATATTTAAATGCACCAACCATATTAGTAGTTGATATTGACCGGGGTGGTGCTTTTGCCCATGTTGTCGGCACCTTAGAGTTATTGGAACCAGATGAACGCGCCTTAATTAAAGGTATAGTAATTAATAAGTTTCGAGGGCAGCGATCGCTCTTAGATCCGGGGATAAAATGGCTAGAAGAACGCACAGGTATCCCCGTTATCGGTGTTATACCCTACTTGCAAGAAATGTTTCCAGCAGAAGATTCTCTTGACCTGCTAGAACGTCAATCGTCCACAAATAAAGCCCAAACTGACCTCACCATTGCCGTCATCCGTTTACCAAGAATTGCCAATTTCACCGACTTTGACCCACTGGAATCAGAAAGTACAGTTTCAATTAAATACTTAAGCCCTAAGCAAGATTTGGGACATCCTGATGCCGTAATTATTCCAGGTACAAAGACCACAATTGCTGATTTGCTACTGCTGCAAAAAAGCGGTATGGCAGAAGCGATCCAAAACTACGCTGCTTCTGGGGGAACGGTTTTAGGTATCTGCGGTGGCTATCAAATGCTCGGTCAAATCATCGCCGATCCAGAAGGGATAGAGGGACAAGCTGGTAGATTTCAAGGGTTAAATCTTTTACCAATCAGAACTGTGATTACAGGACAAAAAATCGCCCGTCAGCGCCAAGTTAGCTCAAATTATCCCCAACAAGGCTTGCCAGTCAATGGCTTTGAAATCCATCAAGGGCGATCGCGTATCGAACAGCAAGGCATAGATACTCAATCGTACCATGCTCTATTTGACGATATTAATTTAGGGTTAGTAGATAGTTGTCAATCGGTGTGGGGAAGTTATCTCCACGGGCTTTTTGACAATGGCCCTTGGCGACGCGCTTGGTTAAATCGCCTCCGTCAACAGCGAGGTTTAAAATCTTTGCCTACCGGTGTTGCTAACTATCGGGAACAGCGAGAGCAGATTTTGGACTCTCTAGCCATTGAAATTGAAAGCCATTTAGACTTAAGTCTGTTTTTGTCTTAAGCTAAAATTCCTTGAAATGTCATTGGTCATTGGTCATTGGTCATTGGTCATTTGCAAAGGACAAATGACAACTCTATTAAATGCGTAATATTGATGATTGTTCGTGTCCGCTTTTTACCAGATGATGTCACAGTAGATGCCGAAGTGGGAGAAGCCCTCTTAGATGTAGCAGACCGGGCTGGGGTATTTATTCCCACCGGTTGTCTCATGGGGTCTTGTCACGCTTGCACCGTCGAATTAGAGGATGGAGAGATCGTTCGCGCTTGTATCACCGCAATACCGCCACGCGAGGAATTGACAATTAATTTGTTTAGCGACCCAACTTGGTAGTTTTTTAATCCTCTAAGTTCAGAATGTTAGATGAGGCATAGAGGAGAAGAAACAAGATGAGTGAGCTTAAATACCAAATGCTTATTCAATGGTCTGAAGAAGATAATTGTTTTTTGGTAGGATTCCCTGATTTTCCAGGACAACGCTGGCGGACTCATGGGGATACTTACAAGTTAGCTGTGGCAAATGGAATTCAAGCTTTAGAGTCTCTAATTATTGCTTACAAAGCTGTAGGTGATGCACTTCCAGAACCAACAGTAAGTAAGGTGTGTCAACACAATTTACTAAGTGGTAACTAATGCTCTATTATTTGCGCGATCGCGGGTTATTTTGGTTAGTTTAAATAGTATTTTCACGTATTATTACTGATTTTTTACATTTAGAGAATTTTTATAGTTAAGGACTAGGAATCTTATTGTCACAACAGGCAATAGTTAATATGTCAAATCAAATAGTTGCAAGGATTATAGGTAGATTTTCCAAAATTATTTTATACATTATTACGGTTATTTTGTATTTAAAAAATTTGTCTAGTTTAGTGAATAAGAAGCTTGCTGTAAAAGAAGATTTTCGCTTAAGTCAAAAAGGAATAGATTGGCTGGAAGAATGGAATACTGAAGCAGAAATAGCTACCAGTATTTATCAAATTGCTCAAAAAGCTGTTGAAATATTAGTCAATGTCCCAGGTATGACTCAAGCCCACAGCAGAGATTTCAGGAGAGCAACACCTATTTTTACTCTTAAAGATGGTACTGTAATTAAAATTTTTATTAATCCAGCTAATGTCAAGCATATCTTTTTAGCTGACAGCAATAACAAAATGCTTTTTGGCGGTTATGTAGGTTGGATTGACACAAAAGGATTGAATCAAGCTATAGAAAAGATAAAGCACTCTCTAACTTCTACTTCGTAATAAAGACACGCAATTAAAAAATCCATATTTTCCCTTCAGACAGCAAGAAACTTTGACACTTTATTTCTTACTGCCTGTTTTTGCTATCTATATCAATTAGCTTTAACATTCAACGCGTATTCTTTAAATCTTTCTAAATCAGCTTGAATCGTTGATTCAACTATCCGTCCCAAAAATAAGTTATCCATAATTTTGCCAAGAATGCCGGGGATAGCGTAGGAAATAGTCATTTTAACAATGCTACTATTGTGGCGATCGTAAAAGCGAATCGCTCCCTGATTTGGCAAACCATCAACCGATTCCCATTGGATAATTTGGTTAGGAATAACTTTGAGAATTCGGGATTGCCAATTAAATTCTAAACTGCCCGTCTTTAATTTCCAAAGAGATATATCTGGATTATCTGGCGGAATTTTCACCGAATCAATCCACTTCATCCACCGGGGCATTTGCTCTAAATCAGACCAGAGGCTCCATACTAAATCTATGGGAGCCTCTACTTCTACCTGCACAGTATGCTCTAACCAGTCTGGCATTTCTCTTTTTCCTTCTCTACGAGATGCTTTGCGATCGCGTTCTTTGCACTCTTTGAAGTAGCCTGCGGCAAGCCACTGGGTGTCTACGTTATTTCTTCAAACTCTCCAAAATCACTTTTGCCGCACGCCGTCCAGAAATAGTAGCACCTTCCATGCTGTCGATGTAGTCTTGCTGAGTATAACTCCCGGCAAGGAAGAAATTATCTACTGGTGTTTTTTGGTTGGGACGGTACGCATCCATCCCTGGCGCTTCTCGGTAGAGAGACTGAGCAAGCTTTACAACACTGTACCAAGTCATATTTAGCTCCCGCGACGAGGGAAACAGTTCATGGACTTGCTTGAGAACATGTTGTGCGATCGCTTCATTACTTTGGGCAATAAACGGATCTCCCGGTGTCAGCACTAGCTGTAACAAAGACCCTTGTCCTGGACGATAATAATCAGCAGGGCTAGTCAACGCTAAATCGGCAAAACAAGAAAAGTCAGCATCGGCTGTGTAAAGTAAATTATCGATTCCAGCCGCCTGATTTAGCTGTTTGCGTTGCTCTCCATCGTTCAGTTCTGTTACCCAACCGTCAAAGCGTAACTGCACTGTAGCCACTGGCACTGCATCCAGTTTGTAGATATTGTCAAATTCTGACCACTTACGCCACTCCTGGGGTAGGATGCGTTGAATTCCTGGAACATCACAGGCAAAAACGTAAGCATCAGCTGCGATCGTTTCTACTGCATCACCTTGGGCAACTACTATACCAGTGACACGGGTTTGTTCGGCTGACTCAGTAAACTGAATTTCTCGAACTTGGCGGCGCGTGTAAACTTTGGTGCCTCTAGCTTCCAGATATTCCAGAATCGGCTTGTGTAAATATTCAGCTGGAGAACCTTCCAGCATTCGCAAAACTGAAGCTTCAGTTCTAACTGCAAATAGCTGGAATATGGTTAACATACAACGGGCAGACATATTTTCGCAATCAATAAATCCCAATGCGTAGGCAATCGGGTTCCACATCCGCTTGATGCTGCCATTACTTCCACCATGACTGCGAAACCAATCGGCAAAGCTAACTTTATCTAAATTGCGGATAGTTTTCATCGCCCCGTTAAAGTCTACCAATCCGCGAACTACCGGACTAGTACCCAAAGCGATCGCATTTTGCAATTTATCCTGCAACGATAGTTGGGAAGTAGTAAAAAATGCCTTTAAGCCATTGAAAGGCGCACCTGTAAGAAAGCGAAAATCCAAAGCACCAGTGCGCCCCCCTTTATTGATAAAAGTGTGGGTATGTTCCTTGAGGCGTAAGTTTTCTAACACCCCCACTTTTTTCATTAAGTCAAATAGTTGGTAGTAGCACCCAAAAAATACATGCAACCCCATTTCTAGATGGTTGCCATCTCCATCAACCCAACTGCCAACTTTACCGCCGACAAACGGACGAGATTCAAAAATCTCTATTTCACAACCAGCATCAGCTAGATCCACTGCGGTTGCTAGCCCAGCCAGTCCCGCACCTACGATTGCAACACGCATTCCGTCGTTCCTTTTCAGTTTCTTTACAGATTGTAACTGGGTTGGTGTCGGAATTTGCTACTTAATATCAACTCCAGCAGCATATTAATGCTTGCCAATATCGATACTAAAAACTCTTTGATTACTTCTTCTAGTCCCGGTAAATGACCAGACGCGATAAAAACGCGTCTGTATCATCTAGACAAACTTTTGTCCATAGCAGCGGACTCTCAAAAGTATCAGAGATATTTTTTTGGTGGCAAAGCAGTTTTCTGGATAAGTTGTAAAAGTCACTTCTTAGTTGTTTCCATCTTTACCGTCGTCGGAGATAGGCAAACTTCTAATCAGTTCACGAATCACATCAGTTGCAGGTCTACCTGTTTGTTGGCAATATTTTTCTAGTTTTTCCGCTTCCTGCGTTGCAAGATTAACTGTTATGCGTTTAACTGCCCATTTTTTATTTGTCATTATCATGCTATCTGCTGTATATTTAGATGGTCGAAAGGGTCTAAATTAAAGAGGGAACCGATAAGATTATCAGAGTTTGTCTCACGAAACAAGTAATACCATTAATATTAAGAATGTTTGTTTTGTCAAAGGATCGATCATTTTCTAAAAAAATCAAAATACTACACTTTATTTGTTACTATTGTGACAGCATAAATAGCACATCGTTGCTTTTGAAGATAATAACCCCACTAACAGCATGAGTAAACCCTAACAATGAAATTTTATAAAGGAATTCCAGATACCTACTGTTAACTCAATGAAGATTTCCAAAGTTATTCTCCATTGAAAGCATTTGACCTTCTCTCTTAACTAAGTTCGTCAAACCCAGTTGGAGAGAATATCTGCTAGAACATCAAAAAATAAAGCTTCAGAATCATTATCATGCTGAAATGCTGATTTACAGGAGGTTTTAAGTGGTGTGTGTATTGCGTTAATAGGGACTTAGAAAGTAGACAAATAAGCGATCGCCTTAAAACAAACACCTATATCTAACCAGACTGTAACCAACAACTTAAGAGCTACTTGAACTGTTATCAATTTTGGCTTACTTCGATCAAGCTGATTGCTTTTCATTGCCAACATAGTAGCCCGAAAAAAAGGGACAACGCTCAGTCTACTGAGTCTAAATTGCCAATTATCTTGGTAATTTTTGACAGTAACATCTGTAATTTTACACAGGCGAATTTATCCAGAATATATGTGATGTTATTTGACTGTTGCCGATAATATTTTAGTTTTGCTTCATATTTTTACAATAAATCATCGTCAGAATGCTATAAAGCATTGCATCTTTTTTATCTTCTTTCTAGCGATATAGCTTGCTTTGAAACCAGCAATATTTTTACTATTTTTCGTCTTCATTTATCTAGAAGTTATATAAATCATTTTTAGCCAAGTAGGGCGTTAGAAGTTTGACATAAAAATCTTTCCTCATATCTAAGCCAAGATATAAATTCCTGCAAAGCAAATTTTTATCACAACTATTTTTATCTGGTAAGTATACCCGTAAAAACAATCATATATTTTAATTTTTTCGGCAGTGTGTTTATTATAGCTATTATTTACGCGCTTTAAATAATCTTCATTTAGACACTAGCAAAGCTATTTTTTCTCCTTTATAAAAAAATTACAAAGAAAAACATATTATCTGAACTTTTGCTTAATGATATTGATATATAACAGGAGGCTAAACTCAAAAACTTGTTAAAAAAAAGATTCCAATATCTCAATGTATCGGTTAGGTTTGATTCAAGCAGTCTTTGAAGATAAATTTTTAGGTTGCTGTAGTTATTTATACTTAGATAACTGAGATAAAATAACTAGAAAACTATGAAAATATAGGTACTTCATGAAATTTAGGTAAAGTTAGCTTCTCAAGATTGGTCGCGTATTCGTATTGACATATAGATGAATATTCATGAAAAAGTGCCGCACGCTGATAGGTACGCAGATCGCGAAGACTGAGTATAACCGGAAATACTCTGCCTCTACTTAAAAGACTAGCTACCAGGGATGGGTTATATACCAATACGATTTAGTTAACGGTTATTGGTGTAGACAATTGGTCTTTCAAGACGCGATAAAACGCCTGTCTACATCTGGGTTTTCTTGCTCATTCTGAATTGTATTGGGGTATATACAAAAGTGAAAATCCTGAGTCCTTTTTACTGGCCTGAAACAGTTACTGCTTAATTCAGAATTCTGAATTAAGCAGTAAAACATGCTTGATATTTAGGTAACAGACTTAGCTTGTGTAACTCACTTTCCTTGAAATCTGCTGTCAATGATGCGCCCTTACTTTCATCCCCACGTTTTGCTATAGGGTAAGACAGTACTCAGAACTGATGAATCAACACTCCGTTGGTAAAGAGAACAAAGGTAAACGTTAAAAGGCAAAGCCTTCCCTTTTATTCCTCTCAAATGCAGTTTTAATCAATCAAATACACATCAACTTAATTTCTCATACCGATAATTTGAGATTGAGATTGCGGCAATTCATGTAATTATTCAAATTTCAGTTGGGGCATAAGTTGGAGAGTGCCAATACCTAAATCTTTAGGTGAAAGCGATCGCCCTTCAAACAAAGCCATCATATCTCGTAACTGAGGATTACCACGGGAGGCTCCCGTTAGTCCTTTGGCAATGATTAAGCCACAGTAGCCCTTAGTATTTTTACACCGCTGATTCCATTTTTTTCGGGCTTCGACATGAATCGGATCTTCATCTAAAAATTCACCGAATAGGAACAATTCGCCATTTTGAGTTTGCAATAAACCCAGGTCGTAGCGATCGCCATCAAAAGGATCGGCACCTGGATTGAAGCAAATTGCTTTCAGTCCGCCTGCTGCTTCAATCCTTTCAATTACAGTCTTCGCCTTGGGCCGAGAAGTTTGAATTAAAATCACCGGCAAACCGTCCCCGACTTGTTTGATTTCACCAGCCTGGTGGTAGCTGACCCCCTTTCGCAGAAACTCCAACATTTCCCAAGACACTACACCTAAGCTGAGGAAGGAATCTTCTGGTATCAAGTCATCTCGCAATGATTGGAAATCAAGGTTGTTAATCTCCTCGTCATCAATACCAAAGCCTGCCATTTCCTCTAATTCTGCTGCTAACTGCGGCATGGTAGAGACTGTCACAGCCACAGATTTAGTTGATTCTTCCGACTGCGGTAGAGAAATGCGATAGCGACGGCTCAGAGTTGGGAAAATCTCCTCATGAAGTTGGCGACGGTGATCGCGAATAAAGCGGCTTAGGCTTTCGATCGCAACCAAGATTACCAATGCTTCTTCGTCATACAAAACAGACCGTAGTCCTTCTAAGGGGTGGATATTACCAAAAGTAGGGTCAATTTCTGATAATGGCAGATCCGCCAAATCATCTTCTTCATCGTCATCTTCATCGGTTTCGTCAACGCTCTCAAAAGTGAGAAACAGGCAATCTTGCTTAAGGAACGCTTCTTCTAGATGCTCTGTTGATTCTTCATCCGTTAAAACTGCGGCGCGAAACTGTTTTAAAGAGTCTTCTGAGCGATAAAACAAAATCCCATACTCCATTCCCAGCATTCCCATAACTGAGGCGTAGAGTGTGCCAACATCCCACCGATTAATCTCGATTGACAAAATTTGCTGTTCTTGCAAAAATTCCCAAGGTGCTGCTTGCCAAATTGCAAATGCTTTCTCTCGCAAGATTTGCGCATACTGTGGGGGTAAATCGGGGGTTTGACTATCGAGGATATCAGCGAATCCCCGAAATAGTTCGTCAATTAAAGGCAGTTCTGGTGCGTAGTCAATGGCGATATCCAAATCTTGCAGCACTCCCCGCAGGTAAAATTGGATCTCGCGGTCTTTGACTACAATTCTTTGGGGTCTAGCAGGTCTTGCCGGACTCTGGGGATGCTCCATTGCTTGCATTAAGGTGCGAACTATTGCTTCTGGGCCGGTATCGGAAGCTACCACGTCCATTCCTCGAACAACACCTTGGGAGTAATCTACCCAAAGAATGCATTCTCCCTTTGCCTCTGAGTCTGACACCTGGTTTGGTGATGACAACGGACGGCGATCGCCCTCCCATACAGAAGGAATTTGAGTTAATTTCTTCAACCGGCGACTGGTAGAGCGATTAAAACTTGTCATAGAATCAAAAGAAGCAATTTGGAAGTAAATTTTGGGGGCTAGCTAGCCTCGGATTAAATTTTTATGGCTGCACCTGAAGGGTGGTTGCTTCTGTTGCTGCCGTAAGGCTGGAATTTTAAGAATACCGAATGTATAAACACATTGAGTCTCTCAATTCTAGAATAAAAATCTTTGGCTACTTTTGACGGAGTGTTTACAATTTGGTATCTAGCAACATCTAAGCCGCTAGAATGAATACAAAAACACCAAGAGCAACCCAGAAGCATTACAAGCCGATATAGGGTAACGCTTATACTAATTAAGGAGTTGAAAAGCAGATGACACAAGCAATTGAAGCTCAACAACGTGGAATTCTGTTGAGCGAAGCCGCATTGCACCAGGTAAAATCCCTCCGGGACAAGCAAGGCACAGACTTGTGCTTACGGGTAGGAGTGCGTCAGGGTGGGTGTTCTGGGATGTCTTACATGATGGACTTTGAAGATACCAGCAAAATAACCCCTCATGATGAAGTTTTTGATTATGATGGCTTCAAAATTGTCAGCGATCGCAAGAGTTTGTTATATCTCTACGGTTTAATGCTCGATTACAGCGATGCCATGATTGGCGGTGGTTTCCAATTTACTAACCCCAATGCTAATCAAACTTGTGGTTGCGGCAAGTCATTTGGGGTGTAATATTGTCAGTTGTCATTTGTCCTTTGTCATTTGTCTTTTGCAAATGACCAATGGCCAATGACCAATGACCAATGACCAATGACCAATGACCAATGACTAATACAGTTGAATCCCTGTTTGATACAGGTTTAGAACGCTATAAAGCAGGAGAATCAGCAGAATCTTTAATCCCTGTATTTAAAGAAGTGTGCGATCGCGCTCCTAAAACTAGTGCAGCTTGGGTTTGTTTAGCGTGGTTGTATCTACTCGATAACAAACCCAATTTGGCTTACAAAGCCGGACAGAAGGCAGTCAAGTTAAATCCACAAGATCCCCAAGCTAGAATCAATCTCGCCTTAGCAATGCTGGAAACAAAGCAAAAAGGCTTGCGGGAACATATAGACGTCGCACAACAGTTGATTTTTGTCAACGAAGAATGGAGTGATGAAATAAAAAATAGTATTGAGGACGGTTTAAGTAGAAAACCAGATTGGCAAAGTTTAGCAAAAGTCAAAAGTTGGCTGTTTGAAAAGTAGAGGATGGGGACTGGGGACTGAGAACCAGGAGGACAAGAGGGACAAGGGGGAATTTATTCAAGTAAGTCTCTAAGTTGTCTCTTCCCAATCCCCATTACCCCTTATCCCCAGAGGGGGCCCCACCTTCCCCAATCCCCAGTACCCAATCCCCAATCCAATCATGAAAGATAAATTGTTAAATTGGCTAAACATAGTTTTAGTCGCCGATGTTTTTTTGGTTTTATTTGGCTTTGGCTGGTTAGCGATCGCTGCGATCGGTGATGCCGCTGGAGTAAACCTGGGTTTAGATTTGTGGCATCAACTGTGGCAACCCTTGTTTAACCCCGCAATTGGCATTCTCATGGGCGGTGCAATTCTCAGCGGTATTATCAGTTGGGTTTCCAAAAAATTTCTTTCTAGTCAATAGTCAAGGAACTGGGTACTGGAGATTAGGGACTGGGGACTGGAAAAAAGCAGGGGAGCAGAGGGGAAGGAAGTTGCAGTAAGTCTTTCCCCTAAGCCTCTTTGCCCCTGTGCCCTTGTCCCCAGTCCCCACTCCCCACTCCCCACTCCCCACTCCCCACTCCCTTTTAATTCAGAATTTGTGTTAATGCCGATTGCAAATTAGGATATTTGTACTCAAAGCCTGTTTGCACAGTGCGTTTTGGGATAACTTGTTGACCTTCTAAAACTACTATTGCCCCGTCTCCTAAAAGAGCTTCGATCGCAAAAGCAGGAACAGGCAACCAGGAAGGTCGATTCATCACTTGTCCCAAAGTTTGGCTTAAATCTGCCATCCTAACTGGGTTAGGGGCAGTGGCATTGTATACGCCTTCTATTTCCGGTTTAGTTAAAGCTTGCAAAATCAGGTTAACTAAATCGTCTACGTGAATCCATGAGAACCACTGCCGACCACTGCCAATAGGCCCGCCAGCAAAGAGTTTAAAAGGCGGAATCATTTTACCTAAAGCACCACCATTGCCGAGGACAATTCCAAAACGCAGAATTACTAGTCGCACACCAGCATCTTTTACTTTCCTCGCTTCAGCTTCCCAGGCTTGGCAGACTTGGGCAAGAAAATCGTTACCAGATAGACTGGTTTCATCAAAGGTAGCCGTTTCACTGGTGCCGTAGTAGCCAATAGCCGAAGCGTTAATTAACACAGATGGTTTAGGGTTCGCCTTGGCTATTGCTTCAACTATTTTTTGTGTACCTAACTTTCGGCTATTGAGGATTTCTTGTTTCCGTTCTGGTGTCCAGCGTCCTTCACCAATAGGTTCTCCTGCCAAATTAACTACGCCATCACAATTAGCAATGACACTTTGCCAAGAACCAGATGCATTTGGTGTATGAGCAACAATTTCTACATTAGGGAAAGCCTCAGATGGAAAAACCTTTTGAGCAAAAGCGGTATTCCGAGTTAATGCTACTATCTTATGACCTTCTTTTTGTAATCGTTGTACCAAACGACTACCGACAAATCCTGTTGCTCCAGTAATTGCGACTTTCATTTTCTACCTCAGCCAAACCTTTATTGTAAAGTTTTCGATCAAACTTTCAGCTTACCAAAGAAGGCAGGAGGCAGGAGGCAGGAGGAAGAAAACACATTTTTTGCCCTCTACCACTTTCTTCTAGATCGAGTAAATTTATTTATGTTCGTGAAGCGTATCTTAGAAGAATAAAGTATGTATTTCGAGCGGAAAATGCCACAAAAAATACTGCGTCCTTATTGAAACCCCATTCAGCTGACACTCACGGAACGCCTAAATTATTTATGACGTTTACCTCCTGCCCCCAGCAAGAACTGCCTCTTCATTGACTGTATATCTAGTAATACCTGCTCTCAAAAACTTTGATTTTTTAATGACTTTATATTTAGATACTTCGGTATTATAGGATGGACGGAGTGTTGCAAGGCTTGGGGCTATTATGGCTCGCTATACCTGTTCATTTATTATTTCTGTTCCTAGTGACCATCTGGTGCCGTTACTTGTAGAACTTCTACAGGACTGTCAGTTGGATATTCAGTATCACACAGCCGAATATATTATCGGTCGTGAGGTTCCTGGAAATGTTCCTTTTCCTAAATTAATAACAGTAGAAGTACTGATTGACAAATCAAAATCTACTGAAACAGAAACCCGGATGAGTATTGTGATTAAAAATGAAGAACTACCAATTCACCTAGATAATTACTGCCGACAAATGTTTGAGTTAATCAAGCAAGCTATTGAAAGTAGCCGCCATTGGCATTTGATTGAAAGTATTGCAGGATAGTTTTGGTGATTGAATTGATACTTCCACGGTTTGAAGCCGTGGAAATATCAGACTGTGATTGGTAGTTATAATTCACTCTCTTAATCCTCTAAATCCTCGGCCATACCGGGGTTTATTAGTGTAATGTCGTACTCGCTCGAATCCGTTTGTCCTAAACGCTGAGTGTTTCTTAAAAGGTAATAAATGGCACGTACTTGAGGCCCAAAAACGATCTCGTCTTCATTTCTGAGATCGTGGGCTGGTATTTTACGTCCATTAATCATCAAACCATTGGAACTAGGCTTACCTTTGGCATCGCCATCTACAATCCGGTAATAGTAGCTATGACTATTATGCTCTCGTGGCAATCTCACTAATGTGGCATGGCGGCGGGAGACAAACTGCGACATTAAACGGATATTACATTCGCGGTCTCTACCAATAGAGTAGACGGGGTGCTCCAGAGAAAATTCTTTGCGACCTTGATCGTCTTCAATAATTAGTAGATGGTTTTCATTGGTTTCTGCTGCCATTGACAAATCGTGGAACTGTAATTGATTAAACTTTGTTTAGTATCGTATCTTGCCATTTTTGCGCACCAAAAGTTTGTGGTGCTAATCTAAATAAGCTTTAAAATTGCATAATACCTTGAAAGAGTAGAACATGTCCGTTCTACTCCAGTAGCTATGATAGCTTTGGTAAGTGTCTTAATCTGACGACTGACTCCTAAATTCTGTTTTGATAACCAAGATTTGTGGTGGCAAATTGGACGTGTAAAGGAGTATTCTACACGCGATGAGCGAATCGCCGTAATAATATTGAGTTGGTGACGACGCTAACAGAACTAAAAGCCATTAATGCAGCAGCACCAGATGGATTAAGCACAAAACCCAGACTAGGAAATAAAACACCTGCAGCTAAAGGAATGCCAACTGTATTATATGCAAAAGCCCAGAATAAATTTTGGCGGATTTTGTTGAATGTGGCGCGACTAAGCTGAATAGATTCGACGACATCGTTTAGGCGATCGCGCATTAAAATAATTTCAGCAGTTTCCATCGCCACATCTGTCCCGGAGTGTAAAGCAATTCCGACATCAGCTTGGGATAAAGCTGGAGCGTCATTGATTCCATCTCCTACCATTGCGACTACTGAGTGCTGAGTGCTAAGTGCTGAGTAGGGAGTTAGGAGTGGAGAGTTAGGAGTGCTGAGTGAGGAGTTAGGAGTTTTCTTTGTCCCCTTGTCTCCTTGTCCCCCTTGTCTCCTTGTCCTTTCTAACTGGAGAGACTGGATTGCCGCCGCTTTTTTAGCTGGGGGAACACCTGCGATTACATCAGCGCTATCTAATCCTAGTTGTTTAGCTATGGCGCTAGCTGCTTCTTGGCGATCGCCACTGAGCAACATTACCCGTAAGCCCATCTGACGCAACTTGTCTACTGTAGATTGAGCATCCGATCTCAGGGTATCAGAAACACCAATTAGTCCGGCTAAGGTTCCGCCAATTGCGACACAAACAACTGTTTTACCATCTGTTGCTAAATCCTGTGCTAACTGTTGTGCGGTTTCGTTAATGGCAATGCCGTGCCAACTCAACCATTCCCAGTTACCCAACAATACAACTGTGTCTTCTACTACAGCAGATACCCCTAGCCCTGGTTCCGTGTGAAAGTCTACGGCCTCTGGAATAGATAACTGTTGCCGCTGTGCTTCTTGCTGAATCGCTTTTGCTAGGGGATGGTGAGTACCGCTTTCTACGGCTGCTGCTAGTTGGATTAGGGATTGAGCATTATTCTTCTCCAGTCCCCAGTCCCTAGTCCCCGATCGCTCAATTAGCAGACAATCTGTAACAATGGGATTACCTGTGGTAAGAGTGCCAGTTTTGTCAAATACTACGGTGTTTAACCGGTGTATTTTTTCTAAAACATCGCCACCTTTGATTAACAAACCTTTTTCTGCGCCCATAGCAGTTCCAACCAGAATGGCTGTTGGTGTGGCAAGTCCCAAAGCACAGGGACAGGCGACTACCATAACTGCGATCGCTAGTTTTAAACTAATTAACAGGGAAGAGTGGGGAGTGGAGTGGTGAGCGTGGCTCATCATTTCCATGCCACCAGACATGGTGATATCAGTCCAAATGTGAGTGCCGAAAAAGTACCAAAATCCAAATGTTAAGACAGATGCTGTTAGTACCCCGTAAGTAAAGTAACCAGCTACTGTATCTGCTAATTTCTGTACTGGGGCTTTCCGAGTTTGGGCGGCTTCTACTAGGGCGACAATTTGAGCTAGAGTTGTATCACTTCCAATCCGGGTTGCTTGAATAGCGATCGCTCCTGACTGGTTTAGTGTCCCCCCTATCACCATATCTCCTGGTTTTTTGATTATTGGCACGGCTTCCCCAGTTAGCATTGATTCATCAACCGTTGTTTGACCAACCACCACTTCACCATCAACGGGGATTTTATCACCTGGCAGCACTTGTAAGCATTCACCGACACGCACCTGTTCAGCAGGAATCTCAACAATAGAAGAACCCATTCCGGCTTTCTCTGGGTTGGCAATCAATCGCGCTAAGAGTGGCTGGAGTGCTAGTAATTTCCTAAATGCAGCAGCCGCGCGACCTCTAGCTTGTTGCTCTAATGTCCTTCCTAAGAGAATAAAGCCCAGCATCATTACTGGTTCGTCAAAGAAGCACTCCCAACCCAATTGGGGAAAAAGCAGCGCTACTAAACTAGCAATGTAGGCTGTCAAAGTTCCCAATCCCACTAGGGTGTTCATGTTAGGCGCATTTCGCCGCCACCCCAACCAGCCATCTACTAAAATCGGGCGACCGGGAATTAACAGCGCCACTGTCGCTAGTCCACAGTGAAACCAGATATTATTTAGCACTGGCAGCACTGAGCTACCAAGATTACCAAAATGTCCACTTCCCGACAATATTAGCAATACCGCTGCGATCGCTAACTGCCATAAAGAAGAACGCATTTCTCGGCGTTGTCGTTCTGCTGGATCTGGTAAGGTCGATATTTCGCCTGCTACTGTGCCATTAGCTTTTCGGGGTTGAGTCGGGAATCCAACGGCTGTTAATCGCTGTGCCAGTGCATCTACATCTATTGCACCAACTTCTGACTCTACAACTGCTACCTCTGTGGCCAGGTTCACACAGGCACTCTTGACTCCTGGATGTTGGGTCAGCTGTCGCTCTACTGCGTTCACACACCCAGCACACTTCATACCCCCAACATCTAGAATAATCTTCTCTAGGATTGGGTCAGGTTCTGGGGCTGGCTTAGTTTTCGGGACAAGTTGCATGGCTTGTGTTTAGATTCGCTACAGAAATTCAACGCCTGACTAAAAGCGTCTCTAATTCGAGCGTAGGCTAAATATGGAACTATGACTCAATGTCAACCATATTAAAATTATTAATTTATCGTACTTCGTTGAGCATCTAGACTATCGCTGCATTTTAATTCAACGTTCCAAGTTCTCAGATTTTTCTGTAGGGTTCTGAATTGGAAATTTGAAATTACCCTACAGGGGGTTGACATTTCCAACGTTGATAAGTGACATAAATAATCGCTGCCATCTGTATTGGCGCGATCGCAATCAGGTTTTTGAAGAAATAGTTGATTTCTAAATGAGATATAACGCTGAAATATCCTAAGCCTAACAAGAAGAACATTGCCCAGTTAAGCTGTTTAGGTTTGAAATTGAGCATATTAATAAAAATAAATATAGAAGGTAAAAGTGCTGTATAACTTTTGTTAAAGGTAAAAGGTGAAGCGAAAGGGAAAAAGGATGTTTCTTTGGTTGCTAACCTTTATCCCTGCGCTTTTGCTGCAATCCTAAACTTGGCAGGGGGTATCATTCTCTGCTTTCAGTAAGAAGCTATTCTTGTACTAAAACCAGCCCTGCTTATTCACAAAATAAGTATTTACAAATCCTTCAGGGGATTTATTTAAGTAGATCATGCCTTCAATTAGACCTATAAGTTGCATAACTAACAAAGCAACGCCGTAGGTAAAAGAACCCCCAATTACAGAAATCACTAACATGATAAAGCCTTCCGAAGCGTATCCTAGAATAAACTTATGAACCCCGAATGCTCCCAGGATAATCCCACAGTAACCAGCTAGAAGTTGTTTGGTAGGGTGACTGGGGTTAAGATTTGCCATATAAGTGCTGCTCCTCGATTAGTGAGTATAAAAATAAAGTCTTTATTGTAATGGAAGCAAATACATTTACTTGCTTAATAAATAGATTTTTAATTTTTTCAGTCTGAGTAAATCTCAAGATGAATAATTAAAATCAGCGTGCTTCTATTCCAAGGAGACGCTAAGATGTCTTGCGCTATAGGCCGAACTGGCGCTCCTTGATGACTTTTGCTGGATTTGACGATCGCAAACCCTGGTGCAGCAGTTTTGCAGATTTTTAGCTCAGACATTTATCTTGAGCAGAATCAATCTTAAATAATCAGCAAAAGCTGCTACATACACCACGTTTTACAAGTTCATCAGTATTATTTCCGGATTCTTTTGCGATGCTTCCAGCAAATGTGAAACGCCATCGCACCAATGACAAGACACTTACGTGGCTAGTGGGAATCTAGAAGTGCAAAAGGCAGCTTCCATATCTTTCTAACCGTTTTTTAGTTACCGATCCCCACTTCCATAAGCGCAAACCGGAATTGCATTCCAATTTATGACAGCTAAAAATGGTTCAAGAAGACAATTAACATCTCGAAAAATGGCTAAAATCTACCAGAATGAGAATAAATGCTTAACTAGATAGTTTGTTGTCTATGTTAATAGCATTCTTTAATTTGCTTTTGCCATTATCGTAATTGGGTTTTCAGCTAGTATTTATGCTTATAACCAATTATTACTAGTAAATTGTCTCTACCTATCGTGATAAAATCAGATATTTTTGTTTTTGGCAACAGTAACGAAAATGTATTAATTGCTACCTAAAATGAATAAACTTAATAGTGTACCACTATTCCAAAGGCTGTGGAGGAGCATAGGAGCGAGGAGATTGCGCGATCGCGTGTAGACTACTCCCAACACAATGCCCAATGCGGTCAGGGGGAGAATTTCCGATAAGCTGAGGTGAGCGATCGCAAACAACAAACTACTGATTAGAATCGACCCCCACACGGGTAAGTAACGAGTTAGAGAAGGTAACAAAAAACCGCGAAATAGAATTTCTTCAAAAAATGGAGCTGCGATCGCTGCTGTGGAGAAAAATATACCAAGTGCGATACCATCTTGGCTTTCCAGGGCTAATTGCAACAGGGGATTACTCCCACCCTGTCCTTGCCATAGCTGCTGATTAATCAAAGATACCACCACAACTACAGGTAAAGCCGTGCAATAGCCTCCCAGTCCCCACAAAAACCAATTATCTTGAAGACGGAAGCGAAACCAGAATTCTGGTAGTGGAAAAAAGCGCTTGAGAGAGAAATACAGTACTAACAGCGCACCTAATGCTACCAAGAAGTAACTAACCAACACAGAAAATGCCTGAAGTCGCACATCTACAATCGGACGCGGAATGGGTAGCAACGATATTACTAAGGGCACAAAAATTTGCCCCATAAAGAAAAAGCCAATGATAAAAACCTGCAAAACCGTTTCGCCACCCCAAGGAGTTGACCAGGGGATATCAGCATTTTGAGCTAATAACGAGGCTTTTCCTTTCAACAAGCGTTGAGCAAATAATAAAATCAGCAGTATTAGACCAATTAAAGCTGCCAAGGTGGGAATAGTGCCAATAACTGCCAATTTAATCACTGCTTGAGTAGAAGATTCTTGTTGTGCGGCTTTTACTGCTGATAACGCATCTTGTCGTTGCTGGAGTTGGTATAACTTAACCAAAGCAGTAGAGCGAAACCAACCTTCTAAATTCTTTTGAATTGGTTCTTGAGCATTTGGGAGGATACGAGGAGGATTACTCCACAGTCCAGTCAATACAGCAGCAGTTTCCCAAAACCCTGAATTAATATCTGAGCGTTGTTGTAATTCGCTCCAAGTCTTAAAGGCTGTATCCGTCTGTCCTTGCTGTGCTTGTAAAATTCCCAAGCGCAGGTCTAATTCAGCCAGTAATTTTTGTAATTGCTTAAAAGACTGCTCTAACTGTTGCTGTCCCTGTTTAGAAGTTTTAATAGTAGGAGGAGCATCCGGTAGAGGTTTTGGAGGTGCGGGAGTTATTTCCGCTTGAGAGCGTAATTGTGCAAGTTTGTTGTTAACTTTGTCTAAATTAGCTTGAACTGATTGACGCGCCTCCTGATACTGCTTTGTAGCGCTTTCTAGAGGTTGCTCGCCAAGTATTGCTTCCCGAATCGCCTGGAGTTTGTCATCATTGCTATTTTCTGATTGCCAAGCTTGGGCTTGTAAAGCAATATTTGTTTGGTATAGTTCCAAACGACTTTGAAATTGAGGTTCTTGCCAACTACCGAATAAAGCCGAAACTGCTAACAGAACTGCTATCGGCGTCATCACAAAAAATAAAACCAACCGCTTGAGTGTCATCTATCCCCCTTTAACTGACCAGTGGAGAGCGCGTCCCCCTTGGGAATTATCGCAATAAAAAGTCAGAGGTGGATAGATATGATCGATATTATAAGTTTGCAATGAATGTGCGATGCCTGCGGTAAATGTTCGCCTATGCACCCACGATGTTAAATTACAGTGGTGTTCTCTTACCTTCAGGAAGCCGATAATCTTTGTTTTGAGCGATGAATAACTCACTACGGACTAGGATTTTTTTATGTTTAATTATGCCTACTTAGTGAGTCTCAGCAGTTTAACTTACAGGAATTCAGAATTAAGAACTTGTTCCATAGTAAAAGGACACTCAAGCGGAAAAGTTTCTATTGGCTTTTGAGTCTCATTTGCAGCATCTCGACAAGCGCGGCGATAATATTTCTGTATCCACTCCCAGTTTTCTAGAAGGCGCTGCAAACTGGGAGTATCTTCCAAGCAATCTTGAATTTGGTTTCGGCAGTTTGAGATTGTGTTAACCCAACTTTTGGTTTTTCGCTCTGGTTGATATTGGTATTTGAGTAAGTGCATCAAAAGCACCTGTAAATAACTTCCAAGTTCTTTTTGTTCGCTCCGACCCGAACCCTCTAGTTCTTCTACCAAATGTTCAACATCTAACTCAGCCCAGCGTCCTTTCTTCAGGCATTCAGCTTGTTGCTGCGTCCATACCAGAAAGTCCTGATTGTAGAGTGTCGTTTTACTCATCAACAGTTACCCCTTTGTTTTCAGCAACATTTTGCCTCTTTTTGCTCAATGCAGTGCTTTACTAGACATTTTACAAACAAAGTAGGGCGAAAGCGCTGACTACAAACCTTTAATTATTGATGCTGTTTTATTTAATCCTCCAAAAGGAATCTAGCAATTACTCCTTTTATTAATTTCAATTTGTGTATTTTTTAATACTCAAAAATTACAAATAATGAAGAGTGAAGAATCAAAATTTTAATCCTTCACTCTACCTTATTTCTAAGATTCTCTTCCCGATGCCCAAGTGTCACGCCATTTGACAGTACCTTCTTTGGCAATCACCCAGCGGCGATTTACGAGATTTTCGCGTAGAGGCGATCGCCCTTCCCGCCACATGGCATATTTGTAAGCTATGAGATTTCCAGCACTCTCATTAAAGGGAATTTCGGCAAACCAAGTATTGGTATTGATGTACTCTAAGGGATACGCTTTGCCAATATCCCAGTTACCTAACTCTGGGCAATTTCCTGTCACCACAATAATTTCACCAGGTTTGGTTTCCACACCATTGAGTTGGACGCGGACAATTGTTTGTGCTTTTATGCGTTCGGCAACGTGGCTGAAAACAATCACTCCCCGTTCTTCTAGTACTAGGTCATAAATCTTGCCATCTTTCACCTCATACTTGTTGCGAGTCACCACGCAGGTATGTTCGCCATCGGGCAATTCTGTTTCTACTTCTGGTAAAGTAACTTCTCCTCCCCGATTTAAAGCGACAAAACACGCGGAGTCACGATAGCGGCGTACATAGCAGTAAACATCCGGTGTTAAGTATTTTTGCCAGTGGCTACCCATTGACACGGCTGGATTCAGTCGCCGTAAGCCAGATAGCAGCCTGATGCAACGATAAATCTCACTCTCAGTATCCCAACTTTCCATCATTGGGCGGTTGTACGGGTCGTTACCGCCATCAGTATCGTTATGCAGATATTGTTCTGTGCCGTAGTAAATGCAGGGAATGCCGCGACAGGTCATAATTAAGGCGATCGCCACCTTCAGCATTGCTGGATCGGGATTCAGCGATTGGAAGCGGGACATATCATGGTTATCAATGAAGGTAATTAGCTCTGTTGCCCCGTTGTAGCGATGATCTTGGTCAAAAATATATTGAATTGTTTGGAATCCCATTTCTGAACCTTGCCCTAGTGCAGCTCGAATTGCCACACACAACCCAAAGTCTAGAAGTGTCATGCCTGAGTGATTGGCAAATTCCACTGAGCGATCGTCATCAGGATTACTGTAAATCCATTCACCAAATATAAATACATCTGGTTTGTGATTGCTCATCTCGCCAGTGAATTCTTGCCAAAACCAAATCGGCATGTGCTTGACAGTATCTACCCGCAGTGCATCCACACCCCGGTCTAACCATTGTTTAATTGCTGACTTAATATACTCCCGATATTCTGTATTATTTTCATTAAAGGTTGCCAGACCAGCTAGTTCACAGTTTTGTACTTGCCAATCGTCTTCCCAATTTTGCACTTCGCCATAGTGGTGATACCAATTATTGACATCATTATTGAAATCAGCAATTTTGACACCATCATCATACAATTCACCTTTACTACCGCTAGTATCAGGTGTACTATGGTTGCAGACAATATCCAGCACTAGCTTCATATTGCGCTTGTGCATTTCTGTAATTAACCGATCAAAGGTTGTATTTTTTTCTTCTTGAGTGGCGTTTAAAGAAGGGTTCTCTCCCTCTGCAATGAATCGAGGATTAATCCGTTTAAAGTCTTTTGTCCAATAGCCATGTATTGCTGCATTGCCAACAAATAATTCTTCAACCTGCTCGAACAGGGGAGTTAACCAAAGAGCAGTAACTCCCATATTCTTGAGATAATCTAATTTATCGATGACACCTTGCAAGTCGCCACCCCAGTACTTACCCCAATCTTGTCTAGTTGGGTCGTACAGTTCTGAGTTTGCACCTTCGCTGTTATCTGGATCGCCATCATAAAAGCGATCGACTACGAGAAAATAAATTGTTTCCTGACGAAATTCAATATCTCTGGTGTAAAGGAACTCTAGAGCAATCTCAATATCTAACTGCGGTTCTTGTATAAGAGCGTCTACATTTTCCTTTGCAGGATCTACTTTATATTGATCTGGTGAGAACTGGGATGGTGGGGTTTGTACCATAAAAAAACTCAAAATTTCATCTAATTCACACTTGCAGAACCAACAGTACAACGTTTCAGGTATTGTGTGTCACTACAAACTTCGGTATTGTGACATCCTGCTTACGGTGTAAGTATCTATCGCTAGCTAGTTTATAATTCTATCGGTAGATATAATTCATCTGTTAGAGGATAAAAATCAAAGAAGAATATAGCAGTTATTAAGGATAATTGCTGGATTACAAAAATTTACAATATTTAATTAAATTAACCTGTAGTAAATACTGAGTTTGTCTAGTACTTAGGTGTATATTCGAGAAAAGATTTTAGAACACCTCAACTCCTTGGATATTAGTTGTCAAGAAGGTTTTGTTACACCTGAGCAATACTGAGTAAACCACGTATCAGCCAACTTTTTCTCTAGAAGATTCGCTCCATTGGTAAACTGACCATTGTCACTTTCAATCTGTTATTACTATCAAGGAATTAATTTAGGTAGCAATTATGACTAAATATGACAAGGTTTTTAACTCACCAAAGACATCAGAGGAATCACTAAGTCCAGAGGAAGCGGTGGCGGCGATCGCAACTGTGACTGCGATCGCTGATTCATTTATTGAAGAGGTAGATGCAGACAGTTTAGCGGGTATCCTCTGGGAATTCGAGGTTTTCGAGGAATACTCAGAAGATGACATTGCAGAAATAGTTGATAGACTGATCTCCATTGCCGAAGAAGAGGGAATTGGGCCTTTGTTTAATGCCGCTAAAGTATCTCTCTCAGATGAATTAGTGCTAGATGGTTTTGCAGCTGGGGTAATAGTGCTTTTAGACGATGACCTCGCCATTCCCAAATCGAAACAAATCTACTTGAAAAAGCTACAAGCAGCTTTAGAACTGGAGGATGAAGAAGCAGAGGAAATCATCAAGGAGGTAATTGCAGCGTTTAAAGAAGCAGAAGATGAAGAATATACAGACGATGAAGATGAGACAGTAGTCATCGAAGATTTTAGCGAACAGACCTATCAATCGCCTTTAGGTAATTTCACCGTGCCGATTCCGGTCGATCCGCAGCAGGGCGGTAGAATTCAAAGCCAGGAAGGAGTAGTTGGCTTTTCTGATGACATCGGTACTTTGCTGAGAATCGATTATTATCCTTTCCCCCTAGAACAGTTAGAGGAATTGGAGTCTGTTGGACAAGAAGAATATTTACAAACAATTTTAGTAGACAAGTATGTACCCCAAGCGATTTTCGCTAATGTACCAGATGCTTCTGTGGAATATACCGAATATCTGGAAAATACTTTGCGAGGCGCTTACTACGTATTAATTGATATGCCCAAAGGTTCGACAATTTCTAAGCAAGAAAATAATGGAACTGCGAGCAGATTAGATGCGTACCGGGGGTTGCTCACCTTCATCAGTGGTGAATTTTTGTATATAGTTAGTAGTCAGCACAGTTTTATTAACGGCGAAACTCCTGATTCTGTTGAGGAAGAGGCTGAAGACATCAAAGAAAATATTTTAGAGTTTGTTGAAACTATAGAGTTCACTTAGTACAGTATTTCATTCATTCGTAGCGAAGTAAATTTGGCAGGATTCTCCGATACCAATGTATTGGCTGGCATTAAACATCAGAATGGAGAGACGTAGCACTGCTACGTCTCTACAATAATTCTGGATAACGCATATTTAATTTCACCAGAGTATATTGCCTTGCCTTCGCTTATGTGATGTACATTTGGAAAGGGCAATGTCTGACGACAAGTTTGGAGAAGACAAGAAGTCTTTGCCTTTGCACTGGGTGTCTACGCTTATAATTTTTCATGACAATAACCCTGCTAAACAATCGCTATCAAGTTATCCAGGTAATCGGCGCTGGTGGGTTTGGCGAAACCTTTCTAGCAGAAGATGTCCACATGCCTTCTCGCCGTCGCTGTGTAATCAAGCAACTAAAACCGATAACCAATAATGACCCGCAAACCTACCAACTTATCCAACAACGGTTTGAACGGGAAGCCGCAACCTTGGAGTATTTGGGTGAAAGTAGTTACCAAATTCCCAAACTCTACGCCTACTTTTCTGAGAATGGACAGTTTTATCTCGTCCAAGAATGGATTCACGGTCAAACTCTGACAAAAATTGTCGAAGCCAAAGGATTTGAGAGTGAAACTGCTGTTCGGCGAATTCTCTTGAGTCTGCTTTCAGTTTTAGATTATGTTCACAGTAAAGGCATTATTCACCGGGATATCAAGCCAGATAACATTATTCTGCGTTCTATTGATAACGAGCCAGTTTTGATTGATTTTGGTGCAGTCAAAGAAACAATCCGTTCAGTGGTCAATTCTCCAGGATACCCCACGCGATCGCTTGTCATTGGTACGCCGGGATATATGCCTAGCGAACAAGCCGTTGGCCGCCCAGTTTACGCCACTGATATCTACAGCTTAGGTTTAACGGCAATTTATCTGCTGACTGGCAAACACCCGCAAGAACTAGTAACCGATTTAAAAACTGGGGAAATACTTTGGCAGAGGCACGCCCCTAACGTCTCTTCTCAATTGGCCGCGATACTCAATCAGGCAATTAAACCTCATGCTGGCGATCGCTACAGCACTGCCAGTAAAATGCTACATGCCTTGCAATCTGGTAGTAATCCTCCTGAGTTAACTGCAAATACTTCCACAGTTAGTTTTTCTCCCACCGCATCGACTCGGCAAACTCAGCCATTATATTCTCCACAAAACAATTCTGAGATTCCACGGTCTGCCAATCCTAAAAACTGGCAAAAACCTGCTGTGATTGTTGGTAGTTTGTTGATCGGTGGCTTGATTGGTGCAGTAGCAATTCCTAGCATCATTCGTCAGCAACAGCCAGAAACAACTATTGGCACAAATCCCACGCCATCGCCAGAATCTTTTCCCACTCCTGCATCTACCGAACCGCCCGTTTCCTCCCAAACGTCTCCAGTTCCAGTTATCCCTAGCTCTTCACCACAACGGCGACCAACCTCTAATTCTCCAGTTGTACCCATACCACAGCCAGATAAAGAGCCTGTCACTTCAGATACTCCAGCACCGATAGCAGTATCCACGCCACAGCCAGAACCAAAGGATCGGGTAAGCGCAGTTCCCAAACCAGAAGTTCCTTCCACACCACAAAACAGCGATCGCTCGCCTAGTAAATTAGCTACCACTAGCCAAAGCATTCCCGCATTTCCTACAGGTACCTCAAGAAGTGACGTAGAAGCTACCCTCGGCAAGCCAAATCAAGATTTAAGAGGCGCATGGGGCAAGACTCGTGCTGTCGTTTACAAACTAGTGCCAAACAAAATTGACCTTGGCTACTTATTCGATCGTAATTCTAAAACGCTGCGTCAAACTGAGGTATCTTTTGCTCAATCGGTAGACCCACAAGTAATGGAGACTACCTTAAATGGAATGTTAGCAGGGCAAGCCACTGAAGAAATTAAGCAGGGACTCAAACAGGTACAACAGCGTCAAGCTGATAATTTTAGTTTTAAAAATGGCTCAGTCAAGGGTCAAATTATCCGCCAACAATGTGATTTTATTTACATCAGCATTTGGGATGCAGATTTACATGATTTTGTAAATCCATCTACAGCCAAACAGTGTTAACTTTCTGGCAAACACTGTTCTCGAAAGTTAGATTTTTGTATCCTTCAAGACAGACTTAGTATTCAACATAGTGATTTAAAAACTGACTTTATTCAGGTACAATCAAGATAATTTCAGTCTTCCCAAACACAAAAAGCCAATTTTTAGAATTAGTGCATTTGTTTTCTAGATTTTGCAACTAAATCCCTAAAAATCTGTTTTTCCCATTCCCTATTTCCGATTTTCAATTCTTAATCTTCATAAAGTTATAAATACCATTATTAAGTTTTTAATAATACTTGTCTCAGCTTCTACATTCATGTCGTAAATTGCGATCGGAATTGTGTAATCTGAAGACAGCAAAGCTAAATTATTCAATCGAGGTCTGATGACTCCTACAATCATACGTCAGCTTTGGTCAGTGGTTGAAACCGCTCAAGCCAAGCTCCTCTTACAACTGGATGATGCTAGCTTGGTGCAGTGGTTAGTGAAACAAACCGAAACGCAAGTGTTGTTAGATTCTAACGAAACTGATTTTCTTAGCCACTACATTCAATCTCGACTAGTCCTTATACGCGATCTTGCCCATGAACGCCAATGTTCATGATGCCTACGGCGGGCTACGCCAACGCAAAATCAAGATAAATAAATAGATCGCTCGTCAAGCGTGATTACTGTTGACTATTAGCTTTTGGGGAAAGATAACCTTCTACTAAGCAGTCAGAGCCTACTACACGCCAACGAACACGTTCTAAAGACAACGCCTCGGTCATGGTAGTAAAACCTAAATCGCCCACTGGTGTGGGAGCAATACTACCACCAATGATCTTTGGGGCAATAAATGCCAAAACTTTTTGCACTGCTCCTTGAGCGATCGCACTAGCAGCTAAAGTGCCACCACACTCCCACAGCACGCTACAAAAACCTCGTTCATATAAGTACGCCATTGCCTTATCCGGTGTCAGTGATGCTAATTCCACTACCTCCACACCCTGGTTGAGCAACAGGTCTTGAAAATCGGGGTTAGCACCCTTCTGTGTCAACACCAAAGTTGGAGCATCCACGGTTTGCCACAGATGGGCACTGGCCGGTAAGTTAAGATGGCGACTCATCACCACTCGTAGGGGATTATGTGCCCCCACCTGATGGCTGGTTAAGTAAGGATTATCTTGTCGGACTGTATTACCGCCGACAATTATCGCATCACAAGCTGCCCGCACTAGATGTACTTCACTGCGGGCTTCTTGACTTGTCACCCAAGTACTATGACCAGAGGTAGTAGCAATTTTGCCATCTAAAGTCATGGCATATTTTAAAATTCCCAAAGGTCGCTTATAAAGAATGCGATGCACAAAAGCTTCATTTAGCTGACGACAGGCTTCTTCTTCTACTCCAACCAATACTTCAATCCCTGCCGCTCGTAAACGGGCGATGCCACCTCCAGCCACCAGTGGATTGGGGTCAACCATACCCACTACTACTTTTGCCATCCCTGCTTCAATCAATCCTTCCGAACAAGGGGGAGTACGCCCATAGTGATTGCAAGGTTCGAGGCTGACATAAATTGTTGCACCACGCGCGCGATCGCCTGCTGCCCTCAAGGCAAACACTTCTGCATGAGGCTCACCTGCGCGAGGATGAAATCCTTCGCCTACAATCTCGCCATCTTTAACAATCACCGCTCCTACTAACGGATTTGGCGAAGTCCGCCCTAAAGCGCGACGGGCAAGTTCTAAACACCGCAGCATCATGCGAGAGTCAAAGTCAGTTCCTACCTTTTGCTTCGGTGGTGAATTCGAGCCAGCTGCTGACTCCACTATTGGTGTATTTTCCTGAGTGAAATTTGGTAAGGATGCATCTGCTTGAGCGACCACTGGGGAATTATCCATAATTTTAGGCAACACTGTAAATATTCTGCACGCGATCGCGCAGCCTCTCTACAAGAGAATCGCGCTTTGCTCCTGATAATTAAACAGTAATATCTAGGCGCTATTATTAACTGTCTCAACTTACATGAGTCTGTAAGATTCACACTTACAGTTCACTGTAGCTTGAATCCATATTGCCAGAGGTTGCCCAAATTCCATAAATATTTAGGTTACAGGGTACAAAAGATAATTTTCTTTATTGTCACCTGTAACCTCTTCCCGTCTCTACTCCTAAATTCTTGTATAGGCGCGATTAATCCTGTCTCTACTCCTAATTCTTGTACAGACAAGGGTTAATCGCCTCTAAACTCCCTTTACTATTGCTCCAATAATTTCATCCGTTGCCACCAAAGATTCAACGGGTAATAGACCACAGGCGCCCACAGACTACTCAGAATGGCAGAGGCCAGAGCGACACGCTGATAATATGTCCAAATATCTGTCACCTTACGCTCATTGCCCAGCAAAGTTAATTGCAACCCAAAGATAGTTTCTGCCAAAACTGCCAAAACAAAGACAATTACAGCAATCGAAATAAAATCTTCTTCGATAAAACGCTGTTTCTGGAGCAGACCAGTTAAAGCCCCCACTATACCTAAACTGATGGCATGAGTCGGGCTAGGTGATGTCATCGAATCTTGAAGTAGCCCCAGAACTATACCTGCTAATGCTCCGGCAAACACTGTGCGCTTCACACTCCAAGCTACCACCCAAATTAACAGCCAGTTAGGGCCAATTCCCAACAATTCCATACCTGGGAATCGGGTTGGTAATAATAGCAAACATAACAGTACAGAACTAGCCGTCACTATCCAACCAAACAACTGACGTATACCGGGATGCCAACGAGCCAGCGGCTGGATTCGGAATTTCGATTTTTGCTGTGACGATTTTGGCTTTTTCTGCCTGCTACCACCAAATGCAGGAATCTTCATTTTTCTATTTTTTCAAAGAATTTACTTAGACTTTTGCGGCACTTGATTTGCCGACTCTTGGTTTTCTGGTTTGGGATAAACAGCTACCCAATCGAGAGAGCGGATTGGCGGAAAAAGCTCAATTTTTGCCACTGATGCCGGGAGTTTCTTTAAATCCAGCGACTTAATTCGTCCTACTGCCAAACCGGAGGGAAATTTCTGACTATAAGTAGATGTGGAAACTAAATCTCCTACTTTGACATTTGGAACTTTTTCATAAAACTCCAATACAGCTTCAGCAGAAGAATCTCCTCGTAAAACGCCTTTAGCTGCCGTCCGGCTAACCGATACACCCACTTGACTCTTGAGGTCACTGATTAACAACACGCGGCTAGTATTGGGAGTTACACTCTCCACCAAACCCACCAATCCGCCTTCTGCTTTGACTATGAAGCCTTCCTGAATCCCTGCATTCGCACCGCGATTCAGCGTCACTTGTTGCCACCACTGGTCAGCACTACGTCCCACTACCCGTGCTGGAACTGGTCGTGATGCCAGCGGCTCTTTTTCCACATAGCCTAATAAATCTTGTAACTTTGTCTTTTGACTTTCCAAATCTACTATACGGGTTTGCAATTCCATTATCCGGGCATCTCTAAGACGTTCTTCTGGAGTTGGCCCTGACTGCAACATCTCTAATGGACGGGTAATTGCCTGATATGTCTCTAGCACTAGTTCTCCTTGAGTCTGTCGCAATATCCAAGCACTACCAACTACTAAAGCTAACAAGCCAATTTGCAACCCTTTACGATCCCACCAACGCCGTATTGTCACCATATATACCTACATGTACTTATATAAATTAAGTTCTACTTGGATTCTATGTATATAAAACCCAAATAGAACTCAAATAGAACTCAAGTCTGATATTTTTTTTGTTACATATTGCGAGAGCTTTCGATAACAACTCGTTCCAACTGTTTAAAGTTTTCTAACACACGACCTGTTCCCAGCACAACACAACTCAAAGGATCGGCAGCAATGTGGGTAATAATCCCTGTTTCATGGCTAACAAGGGTATCTATGCCTTTGAGCAAAGCACCGCCACCAGCTAACATAATCCCTCTGTCAATAATGTCTGCTGCTAGTTCTGGCGGTGTGCGTTCTAGTGTCCGCTTCACAGCTTCGATAATTACTGATAGCGGTTCCATCATACTTTCACGGATTTCCGGCCCTTTGATTGTGACAGTTCGCGGTAGACCAGAAAGTAGGTGTAAGCCTCGAACTTCCATCATCGCGTCATTATCATCATTAGTTGGATAGGCAGAACCCATCCGAATCTTGATTTCCTCGGCAGTACGTTCACCAATGACTAAATTATGAACTTTCTTAATATACTGAACGATCGCATCCGTCAGTTCATCTCCAGCAATGCGTACTGATTCGCTGATTACCGTACCTTGAAGACTCAGCACTGCAACTTCTGTTGTCCCACCACCAATATCGATGATCATGTTGCCAGTTGCTTCGGCAACAGGTAGTCCTGCACCAATGGCCGCAGCTACAGGTTCATCGATTAAATAGACTTTTCTGGCTCCTGCTTGGTGAGCTGCATCCATCACCGCTCGTCTTTCTACTCCTGTAACGCCACTGGGAATACCAATGACAATTCGGGGTAGGATTAAAGATTTACCTTCATTTACACGCTGAATAAAGCTTTTGAGCATCAGCTCGGCGATGTCAAAGTCAGCGATTACACCATCCCGCAAAGGACGGAGAGCAATCACATTTCCCGGTGTGCGACCGAGCATTTTTTTGGCTTCTTCTCCTACTGCTAGTGCCACCTTTTCGTTGACATCGATAGCAACTACAGAAGGTTCTTGTAGTACAATACCTTTACCAGATACATAAACCAGGGTGTTTGCAGTACCAAGGTCGATACCCATATCCCATGAAGTGCGAAAGTTCCTAAAAATACCCACGCGTCTGTAAGCCCCCTATGTGCGATACTTCTTGACTACAACGGTAAGAGTTAATCGTGCTTGATTCGATTATGTTTGTATCCTAAGTTGAGTAAATTAGACAATATTTTTATATGATTCCCAGAAATATTTAGTATGTCTCAAGCCGCGTACTTTTTGATATTCTCTGGTTAGATTAGTATATCCGTATATTTTTATGTGTTTACTCCAAATAATGTGTATAAATTTTCAAGTCAATTATATTGTTAACTGTTTAACACATTATTTTCAAGTCTTTCACAATTCGCTATGATGAAAGTCGAAATTGCTAAGTACGTTTGTACTGAAAGGTAACGCACATGAGTATTAATATTGTCACCCTTGTTGGTCGTGTAGGTGGCGACCCTGATATAAAGTATTTTGAGTCTGGTAGTGTGAAGTGTAGATTGACACTCGCGGTAAAAAGGCGATCGCGCAACAGCGATGAACCTGACTGGTTCACGCTGGAGTTATGGGATAAGACGGCTGAAGTAGCAGGTAATTATGTGCGTAAGGGAAGCTTAATAGGCATCAAAGGTTCCTTAAAGTTTGACACATGGAGCGATCGCCAAACAGGAGCAAACCGTTCTACACCAATTATTAGAGTAGACCAACTAGATTTATTAGGCTCTAAGCGTGATGGAGAGGGCGGTGCAGGAGATATGTCTTCAGAACATTTTTAATTGGGCATTGGGCATTGGGCATTGGGCATTGATTATTAGTCCTTTGCCTTTACAAATGACAAAGGACTAATGACAAATGACAAATGACAAATGACTAATAACTAATTTGCAACGTCACCGATGCTTCTACTTGCTGTTCACCACCAACAATCGGGGTGGAAGCATCAGCTGATTTTGCAGCCTCAGCTCGTAAAAACATTGGTGGTGGTGGAGGCGCACTGGCATTATTAACTTGAATGCTGACTATTTCTTTGGATTTAAAACCCAAGGCACTAAAAACGGCATCAGCTTGCTGCCGCGCGTCTTGAGTAGCTTCTTTTAATGCTTGCTTTTGAGCCGCGGCGATCGCTTCATCATTCGCAACAAAACTAATGCCGTTAATTTGTGTTGCACCGGCTTTGACTGCATCGTCCAATAATGTCCCAGCTTGTGCAACAGGAATACTAAAACTCACAGTGTTAGTGGCAGCATAGCCTGTAATCCGCTGCACATTATTGGTGTAGCTGTAAACCGGATTGAGACGAATACCAGTGGTTTGTAGTTTTTCAACATTTTTGCTCTTGAGAAACGCAACCACCGCCGATGACCTCTGAGCGGCTTCTTGCTGTACCTCTTGGGCTGTTTTCCCTTGAATCTCCACTCCTAAATTGACTTGTGCCAGAGTTGTCGGAATTGTTTCCACTCCGCGACCGCTGACACTAAGGGTTCGCCACAATTTATCTTTTTCTTGTGCGAATGCAGGTAGTGCAAAAGTTGCACATACAAGAATTGCTAAAGGCAGTATTTTCCACAAGTTTCCAGACGGAAATTGAGAACCGGGTAAAGCGGCTCTAGTCATCATATTTGCACTCCTCAAAGTATCCACAGATGTTTTATATAAAGGTATGTAGCAATCTGCTGGTGGTCGTTGAGAACCAACAGCCACCACAAGTTTTTCACAACTTAAGTGCGATCGCTAGATACGATTTGTATGTTCTTACTTTGACACTGCGATCGTCAAAAGCGGAAATGGTTACATTTTTTGAAACTAAAAAAATTACACTAGTACTGAACAGCGTAAATGAAAAGTTTACACCGTATTCATTTTGAATTCGGATTGCTTCTCCATAGGATGTTTTTCAGAAACGCGTCAGAATCAAAGAGAAGGATTTTCAGAGAACCTAATGCATTTGTTAGAACCAATCAACTTCTCTTTTCCTCTGCTGGCTAGCGCAACACAAGCCGCAGACAGTTCAATGGTAGTCGAAGCAGTGCTACTAAGCTTAGTAGTCATTTATCTCGCCAGTAAAGTTGGTGGAGAGTTATCAAACCAAGTGGGTTTGCCGCCTGTTTTAGGCGAACTCGTTGGCGGTGTGGTAGTTGGCATCTCTGTTTTCCATCTTTTAGTCTTTCCAGAAGGCGGCACAGACAGTTCTAACTCTTTGATTATGTCCTTCCTTCAAACCACTGCTGGTTTAACGCCTGAAGCTGCTCCAGCAGTGTTTGCAGCCCAGTCCGAGGTCATTTCCGTTCTGGCAGAATTGGGTGTGATCATTCTGCTGTTTGAAATCGGCTTGGAGTCGAATTTAAAAGATTTAATGGCAGTTGGTATTCAAGCCACTGTTGTCGCAGTAGTTGGAGTAGCAGTACCCTTTGCCGCTGGGACCGTGGGACTGATGACTTTGTTTGGGATTGGAGCTGTACCCGCAATTTTTGCCGGGGCGGCTTTGACTGCTACTAGTATTGGTATTACTTCCAAGGTACTGTCAGAATTGGGGCGACTCAATTCTAAAGAAGGGCAAATTATTTTGGGTGCTGCCGTAATTGACGACGTTCTGGGAATCATCGTTTTAGCGGTAGTTGCCAGTTTAGCTAAAGACGGCGTGGTGGATGTCAGCAAAGTAATTTATTTGATTATCAGCGCCACTGGTTTTATTTTGGGAGCAATTCTACTAGGCAATGTTTTTAATAAGTCCTTTGTAGCGATCGCCGATCAACTCAAAACACGTGGTGGACTAGTAATCCCAGCATTCGTCTTCGCTTTTGCTATGGCATACCTGGCCGCCGTCATCCAGTTAGAAGCAATTTTAGGAGCTTTTGCAGCTGGTTTAGTTCTAGAAGAAACAGATAAGCGTAAAGAACTGCAAAGGCAAGTCTGTCCCATTGCCGATATGTTAGTGCCAATTTTCTTTGTGACTGTTGGGGCAAAAACCGATTTGGGAGTATTAAACCCAGCAATTCCCGACAATCGTGAAGGTCTAATTATGGCAACTTTCCTGATTATAGTAGCCATTCTTGGTAAAGTAATCACAGGTTTAAGCGTGTTTGGTCAACCGGAAATCAACCGTTTAGCGATCGGTGTGGGGATGATTCCTAGAGGCGAGGTTGGGTTAGTGTTTGCTGGTGTTGGCGCTGCCAGTGGCGCTCTCTCGAAACCATTAGGGGCAGCAATTATCATGATGGTTATCTTGACAACCTTTTTAGCTCCTCCATTGTTACGATTTGTGTTTCCAGATCCAAAAACCGTGGACGGAAATTCAGAGCAACTAATTTTAGACGGTTCCTCTGGGACTTCGTTGGTAATTGAACCACCTCAGTCGAGAGTGCCAGCATCAAATGACAGCAGCAATTTGGGAGTAACTCCAGATTCTGGCGATCGTTAATTATTGGGAATGGGGCATGGGGCATGGGGCACTTGTACTGAGCGTAGTCGAAGTATTGGGCATTGAGCATGAGGAAGAGACAAGGTAGATGGGGGAGACAAGGGAGAGACTTGTTCAATAATTCCCCCTTGTCCCTTTGCTTCCCCTGCTCCCCTGCCCCTCTGCTTCAATTGTGCAGTGGAAACTTCTATTCTCAAATCTCCGTCCCGTGTGATTGTAGAATAATCATTTGTTTATAAATTTCTACCAGCATTCAGAATGTTACTTAATTTCTAGTCTCCCTCAGCTTGTGAGCCTTTATCTGAATATTTTCCAGATAATTGGGGAGTAACACCGATAAATCTTGCTAGATCGTTTGACAGTAATGGGAATTATTTAATCAGTGCATCGATGGCAGCAAAGAACAAACACTAATCAGTAAACAGCTATCAATTATCAGTTTTCTAGCCTTATTGGGAGTCACAGTTCTCCACCTGTAAAGGTGGAAGGTTTCGCATGGGGATTTAAACTTAATTTGAAACCCGATCGATGATTTTAAGTGTGTCTAAATACTGGCTTAAAAATCAAACAAGGAATTCAGAAGTCAAGTTTAAGTGGTGATGGTGTGATGATTTACCAATGAGTTGAGATATTGACGGCTCCCATGAATGTGAATTAGGAGAAAGGACTGTGAAATTACATTGGTTACTAGCCAGCACTATTGGAACTATCTTCATGCTATCGTCGCCAGCAATGGCCGCGAGACTTGAATCTTGGCGCTTTGATGCCAATCAAAACAGGCTGGAAATTAATACTGTGGGAGCAGTTCAACCCCAAGCACAACTAATTTTCAACCCAACTCGGCTGGTAATTGATTTGCCGGGAACTACATTTGGTCGTCCACAGTTAACCCAACAGGTGGGTGGTGGAATTCGCTCAATTCGTGTTGGACAGTTTGATGTAGATACAACACGCATAGTTGTTGAATTGACTCCTGGTTACAGTTTAGACCCGAAACGAGTGAAATTTGTTGGTACAACTGGCGATCGCTGGACGGTGCAATTACCGAAACCAGAAGTCGAAAAAGTAGCTTCATCTCCTAGAAGTGCTTACAGTGTAGTTACCCCAGACTCCGAACGTCAATCTAATATTTCAAGGGTTGCTACTACTACACGAGGGGCAACTCAAATTGAGAGCTTACAGGTAACAGGTGATGGGTTGTTCATTCGTACCAGTGGTGGTAATCCACCAATTCAGGTAATTCGTAGCCGCGATCGCGCTACCATCTTTCTAGATATCTCTGGTGCATCTTTATCACCACGTCTGATGCAGCAGAGGAATATACCCGTTAACAAATATGGTATTAGCCGCGTCGAATTCACCTCATTGCAAAGCCAACCTCCTGGTGTCCGCTTAACTTTGCGAGTAGATAAAAATAGCCCAGATTGGCGAGCAACTAATAGTAGCGATGGTGGTTTGATAGTTCTACCTAGTCGAGTTGTCAGATTGCCTGGAAGTAATAATTCAGACAATCAGTCAGAAGTCGTTTCCTCTCCCAGTAGAGCATCTGTCAATAACTCGCTAGCAACAATTGAGTCTGTGCAACTTGCCGATAATGGCAAACAACTGCTAATTAGAGGCAACCAACCTTTATCTGCTACAGGAACCTGGGATAGATCCTTAGGTATTTTCCGCGTCACAATTACCAATGCCAAGTTAGCTCCCAGAGTTATAGGGCCTACTTTTGCTCCCAATAGCCCCATTCTTCGGGTACGTCTGCAACCTCAAGCATCCAATACAGTGGTTGTTTTAGTTCAACCCGCAGGAGGAGTGCAAATTGGGCAACCCCAGCAAATCGGCGACCAGCTTTTGGCTTTACCAATACAAGGTTCTCGGCGAGTTGTCACCCTTCCTGCAAGACCACCCTATGCTTTACCTGGGCTACCACCACCGAACCGCGGGCCATTCCCAGACCCAAACAATCCAAATCCTCGACCCCTAATACAACCACAGCGCCGAGTTACCAATGGGCGAGTGGTAGTTATTATTGACCCCGGACATGGTGGTAAAGACTCAGGAGCGCTTGGTATAGGTGGGGCGCGCGAAAAAGATGTTATCTTGCCTATTGGTAAAAGGCTGGGTGAGATTTTGCAGCAACATGGTGTACAAGTGATTCTGACGCGGGATTCTGATTATTTTGTTACTCTTCCGGGACGGGTGCAATTAGCAGAGCGAGCTAATGCTGATGTGTTTGTGAGCATCCACGCTAATTCCGCAGGTGCGAGTCGTCCCGACGTTAATGGCTTAGAAGTCTATTATTACGACAGCGGTCTGGATCTAGCTCGCATTGTCCGTAGTAGTATTCTTCAAAGTATTAGTACTATCAAAGACAGGGGAGTGCGGCGAGCCAGATTTTATGTCCTCAGAAAAAGTTCTATGCCCTCGATTCTCGTAGAAACAGGTTATATGACTGGTCGACAGGATATGGCTAGACTCAGAACCTCAGCTTACCAAAATCAAATGGCAGAAGCGATCGCTCGTGGTGTTCTTCAGTATCTAAAGAGAAGATAAGTAATTTAGTCTAAATTTCTAAATTGTTGAGTAAGTACATCTAATCTTTACCATTTTTATCCAATTTAGTAGTAAAACAATTTAAGTATTCTTGCGGCGGAATAAGAGCAGCTTCTTTGTTATTGTCATTTGATACTTTGCAAGTCAACAAATTTTGAATTTTAGACTTTCCTGCGGAACGCTACGCGTAGCTTGCTTCTTTGGAGGGTACGGCTGTGCTCAGTCGAAGGATTTTAGATTTTGGATTTGTATCACTTACAACAGGTGTTAGTGTAGCAAGACCCTAGTCTGGCAGAAAACTAAAATCGGGAATCTAAAATCTAAAATTGGCAGTCAAATTTATATAGGCTAATGGCATGGCAAAATCAGAGGAGCGTGCTATATTTTACGCCATTAGCTGTGTCTTAATAACAGCGCAAAACTCAAGTGTGCGCGGTGACGGTGTGAGGATTTGCCAATATGTTGAGATGTTGACGGCTCCCATAAATGTGAATCAGGAGAAAAGACTGTGAAATTACGCTGGTTACTATCCAGTACTATTGGAACCATCTTCATGCTATCGTCGCCGGCAATGGCCGCGAGACTTGAATCTTGGCGTTTTGATGCCAATCAAAACAAGTTGGAAATCAATACTCAAGGTGATGTTCAACCCCAAGCACAATTAATTTTTAACCCGACTCGTCTAGTTATTGATTTACCAGGAACCTCATTTGGTCGTCCGCAGCTAACCCAACAAGTGGGCGGCGCAATTCGTTCAATCCGTGTTGGGCAGTTTGACGAACAAACAACGCGCATAGTGGTTGAACTAACTCCTGGTTATAGTTTAGACCCGAAACGAGTGCAATTTGTGAGTACAACTGGCGATCGCTGGACAGTGCAATTGCCTAGACCAGAAGCAGACAATGTACCTGCAAGAAACACTGAAGGGCAACCAGAACAAGCTATAGCCTCTGATACTTTACCCAGAACATCTACACCAACGTTTCCCCCAAGGAATATTTATAATGTGGTGACAAGCGGCTCTGTAAATCCACTGAATACCAGATCGCTGAACAACAGAATGGTTGTCGCCAAAGTTACTCAAATTGAGAACTTACAAGTCACTGGTGATGGTTTTTTTGTCCGTACCAATGGTGGTAATCCTCAGATTCAGGTAAATCGTAGCAACGATCAAAAGGCAATTAACATCGATATTGCTGGCGCAACTCTATCACCAAGTTTAGAACAGCGAGATTTGTCAATTAATCGCTATGGTGTTAGCCGTATCCAGTTCAGCCAGCTGCAAACTAGTCCATCTGTTGTTCGCCTGACTTTACAAGTAGATGAAAATAGTCCAAATTGGCGAGCAACCACTAGCAGTGTTGGTGGTTTTGTGATTCTACCCAGTCGTGGAGTTGCCCAGTTGCCTGGAAATAACAGTCCACGTCCCATAGCACCAAGTAACACACCTGCTAGCATTCAGTCTGTACAACTGGCTAATAATGGCACACAACTGCTGATTCGAGCCGACCAAACTTTGTCTGCTACAGGAGGCTGGGATAGAACCTCTGGTCTGTTCCGCATCACTATCAATAATGCTAAGTTAGCTCCCAAAGTCACAGGCCCGACTTTTAATCCTAATAGCCCGATTTTGCGGGTACGCCTGCAACCACAAGAATCCAACACTGTCACCGTCTTGGTTCAACCAGCAGCCGGAGTACAAATTGGGGAACTCAACCAGGTTGGCGACCAGCTTTTAGCTTTAGAATTACGACGTAGTAGCAGTATCACACCACCCATTGCTTTACCTCCTCTGCCATCACCAGACCAAGGACAATTACCAAATCCTATAGATAATCCTCGTCCAATCTCCCAGCCACAGCCACGTCCCTCAGTTCCCAGAGGGAAATTGCTAGTAGTTATTGACCCAGGACATGGTGGAAAAGACTCAGGTGCTCCTGGTTTGGGGGGACTTTTAGAAAAAAATGTAATTCTGCCTATTGGGAAAAGGGTAGGAGCAATTTTAGAGCAAAATGGTGTACAAGCGGTACTAACGCGGGATGCCGACTTTTTCGTAGAACTTCAGGGACGGGTAGATATTGCCAAGCGAGTTAATGCGACTTTGTTTGTCAGCATTCATGCTAATTCCGTTGATAATCGCCCTGATGTCAATGGCTTAGAAGTATATTATTTCGATAGTGGTTATGGTCTGGCTGAAGTAGTTCGTAAAACCATTCTCCAGGACATCGGTACTATTAAAGACCGGGGAACCCGCAAAGCGAGATTCTATGTTCTTAGAAAAAGCTCCATGCCTTCTATTTTGGTAGAAACAGGCTATATGACTGGTTACGAGGATAATCCCAGATTGGGAACACCAGAATATCAAAATCGAATGGCAGAAGCGATCGCTCGTGGCATTCTAAAATACTTACAGCAGAGGTAATATAGTACAAATTACTAATTAAAGAGGTGGTATTTAAACTTCTTTGACGCGCAGAATTTAGTAGTCAAATTAGAGATTGTCTGCTAAATTCTGTATTTTAAATCCCAAAACCTAAAAATATATCTGCCTGTGTATTCATCTTCCATTTTTGCAGGGAATCTTGATGATTCTTCCAATCGAGAACCCCAACGTGCCCCAATTGGCATCTTTGATAGTGGTGTGGGTGGGCTGACAGTACTGCGACAAATATATCGGCAACTCCCCAATGAATCAATAGTTTACTTTGGGGATACAGCTAGACTTCCTTACGGAATTCGTTCACAAGCAGAAATTTTACGATTTACACGTGAAATTATTACCTGGCTACAACAGCAAGGGGTAAAAATGGTGATTATGGCTTGCAACACCAGTTCTGCCCTAGCCCTAGAAACTGTACGTCAAGAATTTAGCATACCTATTTTGGGAGTAATCCTACCGGGTGCAAAAGCTGCGGTGCAGCAAGGAAAGCGGATTGGTGTAATTGCCACTCCAGCTACAGCTAAAAGTAATGCTTATAAGCACGCTATTCTTGAAATTGCTCCCGATGTCCAAGTCTGGCAAGTTGGATGTCCGGAGTTTGTGCCATTGATTGAGCAAAACCGCATTCACGATCCTTACACTGCACAAGTTGCACGAGGCTACCTAGAGCCTTTATTAGAGCAGGAAATTGACACCCTAGTTCACGGCTGTACCCATTATCCGCATCTTACACCAGTACTGCGATCGCTCCTCCCCTCTCAAGTCCAGTTGGTCGATCCAGCTGTTCATGTTGTCGCAGCTTGTGCGCAAGAACTAGACTTACTAGGCTTAAGAAATACTCATCTACCATTACCAACTCGCTTCGCCGTCAGTGGTTGTCCGCAACAGTTTTCTCAGTCAGGAGTGCAGTGGCTAGGCTATACCCCAATGGTTGAAGAGGTTTCTTTCACCGATATCGCTATTTCCCAACTCCAATAAAACTAATCAGTCCCTAGTCCTTAGTCATTTGTTTCGATAAATGACGAAGGACTAAGGACAAATGACAAATGACAAATGACTATTGACTATTAACTGCTTGAGTCACCTTTGTCCTTACTGATATCTCCTGCTTGTGTTTTCCTTCGGTAGATGAAGAGAAACTTGTAGGAACAGTCTTTGTACCTGTTCGCTTCGCCAGTGCTAATAACAGGTAGACTGTGAACAAATATCCAGAGGCTAAAATAAAAATCATCATAGGTATACTTCCGTAAATCATTGTTCTACTAGCACCCTTCTAAACGAATATTAAAATTTCATAAAATTAGTAGAACCTCAGCCAAGCAAGTACATTCTTGATGACTGTAGTTTCCTATGGTAAAATTACCTATAGAGAAGATAAAATCCTTTACGGACAAAGAATTTATGACTTAATGCGACTTCTTGCAAACCATAGATCCCACAGCAGTTAGCTTGCCGTTTAGCAATCTAAAACTACGATTCTCAGCGGTCTACTCGATCTGCTTTATTTTTGCTAAAACTGCTGGGAAAAGAGCAATGCTTGCGCTCTACGTGCGCTAAGTACGTGTAGCGGCTTCCCATAGGGATATCACACAGCTCCAAACCAAGAGTTTTACATATCGTAGGAAAAATTAAAGAATTTATTCCCTTAATCTAACCGACGAATATTTATTTTAGACTCACAGCACCAATTAAGTAAAATCAACTAGTAGCTGACTTAACTTTTGGGCTGCGAATATCTTACAAAATTTAAAATTCCTATATTTTAGCGTAACACAACGACCCTGAATTTTGAGCTTATTGGGCTGCTAAATTTCAAATTTTTTCCAGAGCTACACCTCAATCTAGAGAAATTTAGCCTCACCTCTTGGGGGCAAATTTGAATTACTTCATTTTTGTCAATAAGTAATATTGCTTAACTTGTCTTGAAAGCTGTGGCAATAAAGGTGAGATGAGAAACTACTTAACACAATTTAATTAATGTAACCTGTATCCCGTGTACTGAGAATTGATTTTTTAATTTAGTTTAAAGTTTGAGTAGTTTCAACTTAAGTACAATTGCTTATTGACAAAAACCTTAACAACCTTAATTATCACCCATAGACTCATAAAAACGGGATTACCTGATGAAAACTTTGCGCTGGCACAGGGTTATCTTAAAATGAGTATAGGATATGTAAACTTTCGTAACCTAAGTCAGAGTCCGCCCATCCATGACCCCAGCCACCTCCCTGTTTACCCCTGTGGAAGCAGACCTGCGACTACTAGCAGATAACCTAAAACAGCTAGTTGGAAATCGCCACCCCATTCTGTTTGCAGCAGCCGAACATTTATTCGGAGCTGGGGGAAAGCGTATCAGACCAGCAATTGTCCTGCTAATATCGCGGGCAACAATGTTAGAACAAGACATTACACAGCGTCACCGCCGCCTTGCTGAGATTACAGAAATGATTCACACAGCAAGCTTGGTACATGACGATGTGGTAGATGAATCAGATGTGCGGCGAGGCGTTCCTACCGTTCATAGTTTGTTCGGGAACCGCATTGCCATCTTAGCAGGAGATTTTCTCTTTGCCCAATCGTCCTGGTATTTAGCAAACTTGGACAATTTAGAGGTCGTTAAACTGCTCTCAGAAGTCATTATGGATTTGGCTACTGGGGAGATTCAGCAGGGATTAAATCGTTTTGATGCTGGTATCTCTATTGAAACTTACATTGAGAAGAGTTACTACAAAACAGCTTCCTTAATCGCCAACAGTTCTAAAGCTGCTGGGTTACTCAGTGAAGTCTCGCGAGAAACTGTTGAGCATCTGTATAGCTACGGTCGTCATTTTGGTATAGCATTTCAAATTGTTGATGACATTTTAGATTTCACCAGTACAACAGATACCTTGGGTAAACCAGTAGGGTCGGATCTAAAAAGTGGTAATCTAACTGCACCCGTTTTATTTGCTTTGGCGGAAAAACCATCTTTAGAAGTGCTGATTGAACGAGAGTTTGCTCAAGAAGGAGATTTAGAGCAAGCACTAGCACTAATTCAAGATAGTCAAGGTATACAGCAGGCGCGAGAATTAGCTGCTCACCATGCTAAGTTGGCAATTGAACATCTTGCAGTTCTCCCATTCTCAGAATCCCACCAAGCATTGATTAACATCGCTGAGTACACACTGAGTCGCCTCTATTAAATCAGTTATCAAAGTTCTCAGGTAGAAAGTGGGGATTTAGATGTAGGTGTGTTGTGGCTTACATAACGTACTGAAAACCTGAAATGTTGTGTTAACGCTTTAATGCACTAAAGCAGTTTTATGTTTAATTCAATCCACTTATTGAACAGCTAGAAAGTGGGGTTTTTTTTTGGAGGTTCTTAAGGATTTCCAAAAAATAAATTACTACTTGGGGAGTGAATAGTGTTTGACTGAGCGCTCACTCTAAAAACTTACCCGCTTTTGGTTACTGGGTACTTCACAATCGAGAATGGGATATTTTTTATGTGAAAGTTCTTAAGTATAAAACTCTGCTTCACTAGGAAACTAAAACTTGAAAAAGGAAAATGTTCACTGATAACTATTTTTTAATCAATTTTAGGTTTCACCGAAAGTTGAGTCAATCGTATGGTGTAACGGAAAGAAAAAATTTCTTTTTTCACTGATTTAAAAAACTTTTTTAAAGAAATTTGAGATTTAAAAATTTGGATGTGGGATTGTATCTAAAAAACCCCACATCCAAATTTTTTCTATGCAATATCAGGGGGGATCTGTTTAGGCGATCGCTGTTGTCGTAACTGTTTCTGCATGAGTTTTTCTAGTTCAGTTCGCCGAACTTCGACGGTATGAGTGGTCTTACCCGGCGTCTCCAAAAAAACGATACTATCTACGGGTTCTAATGCCACCAATTGGAACAAAATATGGGTGACAGGAGTAATTTTAGCTAGCATTTGAGGGTCAAGCCCATCAGGGGAAATTAGAGAGACATCCTGTATGGTAGGGAAAGCGTAAATCACACGTTTTTCTAATCCTGGGTTAGCACGATTGCTCAATGTAGTTAAAACCCAGCTTGACTCCGAATTCTGGAGAATATAGTACTGGGAGTAGCGTAATTTTTGAGCGATCGCTCTCAGGGCAGGAGTAATTGCTGCAACAAGATGTGGTGTAATACCATCGCGGGGTGCATTGTCAATCAGCAATTGAATTTGTGCTTCTAAATCCATAATGACTTGTATACGACTCTTGGGTAATGGCAATAACATCTATCAAGTGTGAACAATTCCATCAGAATTGGGAATAATAAAATCAGCCATATCCTCAATATAGGATTGGCCTGCGTTTAGCTTATACGTAAAACCAAACTAGCCAATACCCACAGTCCTACAGGTTGTATTTAAGTTAAGTTAGGGTCTTTTGAAAACCGAGACTATGAATTCAGCCGCAACCGCAACTATTCCATCTGCAACTATTCTGGGAGAAAATTCTACAGGCGTGGAGGCGATCTTTCAACTCCTGTCCAAGGAGTTTCAGCAGTCAACCAAAGCTTCGGAACAGAATTGCCACGACGTAGCAAGACGTATTACCACCGAAGTCTACCGGATTTGTCATGAGAGTAAACGTATCCAAGCTTCTGGATCTGTAGAAAGCTCGGCGATGACCTTGGCTCGGCATCGGCTGCAACAGTGTCTCAGGTACTATCAGTTGGGTTCAAATCGGGGCAGAGTCGAATTACACAGTACTTTGAGTGCAATTATTTATCGATATATTAATCCTCCTCAGAGACAATTGAGCTATCAAGGGCGGCTGACAATCATCGAAGATTTCCTCCAGAGTTTTTATCTAGAAGCGTTGAACGCTTTCCGGCGAGAAAATCAACTTGGTGCCACTTATCGCCCGCAAACGCTCTTAGAATTGTCCGAGTATATGGCATTTACCGAGCGCTACGGCAAGCGACGCATTCCCTTACCAGGCCGTCAGCAGCAGCTAATTATCCTCCGGGCACAAACTTTTTCCCAACAGCAGCCCCCAGAAACCAGTGTAGATATAGAACAAGCCGCAGAAGGTAGCAATAATGAAGGTGACGGTTCTTGGGAAGAGCCAGCAATTCACCAATTGCGCTCCACAATGGCAACGCAAGCCGAACCCGAACCTGAAGAAGACACCTTGCGTTCTGTTGTGGTTACAGAATTAATGAATTATCTCGAACAAAGACAACAATCTGACTGCGCTGATTATTTTTCTCTCCGCCTCCAGGATTTATCAGCACAAGAAATTGAGTCGATTTTAGGTTTAACCCCTCGTCAGAGAGATTATTTACAACAGCGCTTTAAGTATCATTTGATTCGGTTTGCCCTGTTGCACCGTTGGGAATTAGTTCACGAGTGGCTGGAAGCTTCTTTGCACACCAATCTGGGTTTAACTCCTCAGCAATGGCAAGTATACACAGCACAGCTGGACAATAAGCAACGGTCTTTATTAGAGTTGAAGCAACAAGGACAAGCTGATGAAAAAATAGCAAAAACTTTAGGGCTGTCAATGGCACAACTGCAAAAACGATGGTTTAAGATTCTTGAGCAAGCTTGGGAAATTCGTAACTCATTAGTTTCCGGATCGGGTGCATCTACTCATGAATAGTGACTCAGAATCCTTACAACACCGGTGTCTCGATTGGTTATTGACAGATGATGTCAAAAATAACGAGCGATCGCTAGAATGTGAGGAAAATGACGGGGTAAAAAACCTCCTCAAAGAAGCCACTGCTTCAAAAAGCAGTGAGCCAAAATTAGGAGGAACGCCCCAGACCTTTCAACTGGGAGAAATTCCTACTGTGCAAGATCGTTTTCAAGCTGTCCTTAAGCATCGGCTACAAATCCAAGCCCAAGAACATCCACCGTTGTTTCCTTGGGAAACACAATTAATCGAATATCCTGATTTTGTTGATGAGCCGTCAATGACACTCGTTCCGAGCTGGGGATGGATGGTACAACAGTCAAAGTTGACCTTGCCAACCCGCTTACCGGAAAGAGTTTTCCAGCAATTGCTAGAACAATGTCAGGCTTTAGTGACATCTTCAGTGCCATTGGGGGCAAAATTAGTTCAAGTGGTGGAGAACTTTTTTCCCAATGAGTCTCAAGCACTAAATGATATAGCTGGATTGGTGCTAAGAAGCACCTATCGGTCTGCAAGCACTCTGGAGACAATGCCCGCTATTCAGAGCGATTACTCAGATTTACAACCGCGTCAACAGATGGCTTTGTCGTTGCTAGCAGCTAAACAACTGCTAGAAAATCTGACTCTACCAGTTTCAACAACCAGTCCGGTGGTAGAAAGACAATGGCTAACTAGTGTTGGTGCTTTGAACATCAGAGTAGAATACCAGTCTCTAGGTAAACTTACGAAGTTGCTTGTTCAAGCTGAGTTACCTGTTAAAGGAACTTTGACGCTGCGGGGAAGTGGCACTTTAGCAATGACAACATCTTCGACTTCGGGATACTTAAATGTAGAGTTAGGCTGCGAGCAACTTAACCCAACTTATACCTTGGAAGTTGAATTTCCAGAAATAGACGAACAGTCGTTGTTGTTTGTGATTAATCCCACGATTTAGTTGAAATTGCCACCGCTAGCACACTATCTCAATCAACGCCGATATATATTAAAAGGATTTTCCTGGTTTTGAAGCTTATCCTATTTTTCAATAAACGGTCATTAGGGTGTCTACGAGAAGCAGTTATTACAAAGACACAGGGACACGGGGATATGGGGACATAGGGATATTGAGAAAGTATTTGATTTCTCGATTTACCGCGTCAACCGTTTCTCGTGTATCTCCATCTCTACCCCGTATTTATCATTTTTTTGACACAGTAGTAGGGTAAGTAATGACTCCCCCTCCATTGTGTTTTTTGCATCTACATCATTGCTTCTATTAGACTCAAATGTTTAATTTATCCAGGATGAATCGGTTTTGGCGTATCCGTGTAGGTAATTTCTGGCGGCAAAATCCGCAGGATTCGCCTTTGATTGAAGTGGAAGATTCAATTTTATTGCGGGTGCTGGTGCTAGCGTTGGTTATTTTGGGAATTGTGGCGACGGATATTGCTGCTGAGACTTCATTCAGTTTTTGGGCGTTACCCCTAAGTGTAGTGGGTGCAATTTGGAGTTATTATCGTCGCCGCGATCGCAATGTTGCAATTAAATTCTGCATCGCCATCGGTATGTTAGTAGCACTAGGTGCTTTCTTTGGGCGATTAGTGGGAGAGTTAAATGATACGCGGTTGGGTTTGGCAGAGTTATTAATTCAACTCCAGGTGTTACACAGCTTTGATACACCGCGCCGGAAAAATTTGGGCTATTCCATTGTTATCGGACTGATTTTATTGGGTGTGGCAGCAACCCTAAGTCAGACTTTAGCATTTGCACCTGTGTTGCTGTTATTTTTAGCGATCGCTCTGCCAACTTTAGTACTAGATTACCGCTCACGCTTGGGTTTGCAGCCATTAAAAACTCAAAAGGAAAAATTCAATCAGAAGAATTCCTCAAGTCTTAATTTTAAATTTTTAATTCTAACTTTTTTACTAATTGTCGGTCTAGGGCTGGCAATTTTTGCTGTTTTACCCAGATTTCCCGGCTATCAATTACGAAATTTTCCTGTAAGTTCTGCTATTCAAGTAAAAAGTAATTTCACCGGACGTAGTATCATTAATCCCGGTTATGTCCGCCAAGGTAAAGGTGAGAATCAAGGTAGTGGTAGCGGTGGTACAGGACAAAATAAAACAGGTGAACCAGGTAAATTAGATAATAATTTTTATTACGGTTTTAATAGCCAAATAAACCAAAACCTGCGAGGCGAGATGAAACCCAAGGTTGTAATGCGGGTGCGATCGCAAGCTGAGGGTTTTTGGCGAGTATTAGGATTCGATCGCTATACAGGTAAGGGATGGGAAGTTTCTCGCAATGAAAATGTTACGACTGTTAGGCGATCGCCTTGGTCTTACCAAATTTTTCTTTCCCCATCTGTACTCACTGGTAAAACCCAACAAGTAGTACAAACTTATACAGTGGTGTCGGATTTGCCTAACCTGATTCCAGCGATGACTTATCCCAAAGAAGTATACTTTCCAGCACCAGTGATCGCTGTTGATAAAGAAGACGGATTGCGATCGCCTGTAGAATTATCACAAGGTCTCACCTACACAGTAGTTTCCGAAGTACCATACCGCGATCGCACTTTGTTAGGTGAAGCTTCGACTAAATATCCCCAACAGATTAAAAAGCATTATCTGCAAATTCCTCCCGAAATTGCTGAAAAAGTTCGGCAACGTACCGAAGAAATCCTCGCTAACTACAATCAAGAAAAAGTCGCAAAGTCTGTTAAAAGCTTAGATTCACCCTACGAAAAAGCTCTCTACTTAGCTCAATATTTAAAGCAACGCTACTCTGTTCCCCAAAATCCCTTAGACCTACCTTATTTGAGTGAAAAAGAAGATTTGGTAGAAACTTTTTTGTTTAAGCAAAAGGGAGGCTATCCAGACCACTTTTCAACAGTTCTTACGGTAATGTTGCGTTCCATTGGTATCCCAGCGCGGTTGGTAGCAGGGTTTAGTGCGGGAGAATTTAATCCATTTACAGGACTGTATGTTGTCCGTAATACTGACGCTTATGCGATGACGGAAGTGTATTTTCCGAAATATGGTTGGTTTGCCTTTGACCCTATTCCCAATCATCCTCTGATACCGCCATCCATTGAAGATACTCAGACTTTTAGTGTGTTACGCCAATTGTGGCATTGGGTTGCTGGCTGGCTACCTTCTCCGGTGACAGGTTGGTTAAATAATCTATTTGAGACAATATTTAAGTGGGCGATCGGAGCGATCGCTTGGTTTTTAGCTTTATTCTCTCAAGGTTGGTTTGGTGTATTAACTGGCTTAATCTTGTCAACTACAGCAGCTTTCTTTGTTTGGCTAGGTTGGGGTCAGTGGCGAGAGTGGCGCAACCGCCGATGGTTAAAGAAATTGCCAGCGATGGAGAGCCTTTATCAACAAATGCTGCAATGGACAACTCAAAAAGGTTTAGGCAAACATCCAGCACAAACACCTTTAGAGTATGCCAGAGTCTCATACGAGCATCATGCTTTAGCTACTGCTGAGGTAATAGATGAAATTTGTCAAGCTTATGTTGGCTGGCGTTATGGCGGTCATACACCTAACTTGCAGCGATTGCGACAAAGATGGCAAGGTTTGAAAAAGACTGCAAAGTAACTCATCAATGAGTCCTGTACAAAGGTTATCCATTCGGCAATCTTTTTGATAAATTGCGACAAATAGCACTTTTCACAATTCCTGAAATATAAATTGATCCTTCAGAACGTCTGATTGGCTCGTGGTTCTTGTTCTCCGATACTAAGACTACTTCTCCTTTTTCCCTCCTATAACGTTTAACTAAAGTCTCATAATCCACAGAAACTATAACAATCTCTTCCTCCTTAGGCTTTTGGTATAGAGGATCAATCAGTTCAACAATTAACCAATCACCAGGATATATACCAATATCTATCATTGAGTCTCCCATTACAGGTAAGATAATCGTTTTATTTGATTCATTGATCAGTTCCTCACAGAGATCAATTTCTTCATAATCAATGTTCATTGAATCCCCTCCAACACTAGATGTGCTATGTATGCCTGCTGATACTGGATAATCATACTTCCTGACCTTGCGAAACTTTGCTGAATGTAGGATATCTATGAGTTCTTCTCCTTTTATTCCCTTTTCCCAAAGGTTTTCTATTGCCACAATCAAGTCATTACTGATTGATGAAGGGACACCAATGTCTGTAAGTGGCTCGCCAAATTTATATTTCCGACCTGACCCTTTTCTGGAACCGCCTCTTGGCATAAGTAATCATCCTTTGTGCAAGTTTTCGCAATTTCTCATATTTCCTTAGTAAAAACCTTACTAATTGTGTTTGTCTTGCAAAACTTTTGCAGGGTGTTCTTGATTAGGTGAACTGCTAAATTGTAGATGAGCAATGCCTAAGGCAAGTATGATATGGAATAATGCAATGAGAGCTTTTTCAGAGAAAATAACACTCAGCCCAGTGTTATAATTTGTTTCCTTACTCTGATTAGGATCGCTTTTCATAATATGCCTGTAATAAAATTTACAACTATAAAATAGTACAAATGAACTAAGATTGCATAGTAGGTTTTGAAAAAAGTCTGGAAATCAAACTTCTATATTCCCGTTTTTCTCTATATTTATAACTTTCAAAAAACTCTTACCCCAAGAAATTGAATCTCTAAGGTATTGCGGGGAAGTAGATGATACCATAACTGCGATCGCTGTCCAAACACCACACCGCCGATTTCGCCAAGGATTTAATCCCAATAACCTGGCTGTGACAGATGTCGGCTGTAGTATACCTGCACGAACAAACCTATTCTGCTAAGTGTGCATTTCTATAAATCTAGCAATAGCTAGATGCTGAAATTCTCTCAAAGGCTATAATTTACATCTGTTGCACCGAGAGATTAACTTGTGGATGTCATATTAGAACGATCGCACGAATTAAAACAAGCCTTAGTTGATTTTGTCCTTGATGCTGAAGGCGAACTAGCACAAGCACTAGAAGTTTATGCAGCAGAACAGTTACGCCGTGGAAGTGGTGATAGTACGCAGCAAGACTTAACTATCGATAGCTTTTTGACAGATGGGAAAGTCGGTGATAAGTCACCATTAGACTTGTTTATCGAAAGCCATCCAGATTTAGCAGAAAGCGATCGCAGACTGATTAACAGTTGGCATCATAGTTTTATTGGCTTATTTGCCATCACTAATATTTTACCTGATGGTTTTGAACTGACGAACTGGTTGACAGATAAACACTACATTGTCAAGCCAAACAATCCTCAAACATTACAGGCAATATCTCGCTTGAAAGTCGGAGAAATCTTGCTAACTCGCATTTCTCCCGTTACCGATAGCTACTGGATGTTTTCTGGCCCCTACACAATAATGGGTAAATTAGGTAAACCAAAACTTGCCGTAGCAATTGGTAATTTTAAAGAAAACTATAAAAGTAATCTTTACAGCGATGCTCCAGACTTGCTAGAAGAAGCTTGGCAGTCAGTAGAAAAATATCATCAGCAGTTTGTGGACTTTTTTGGCACTGATGAAATCACACTACCTGGATACCAGCTGAATAAAAAAATAACGGAATTTCAAGAAGTAATTACTGAAAAAACCTTTGCAGCCGCAGGAATTGATACTTCTAAATCTCTTGCGGAAGTGGCAGAAGCAGCTGGCATTGGTGACGAGGAAATCAAAGCAGCCGCACAAGAATTTGGTGCTGATTCCAACGTAGTCTCTGAGATGCTTAACAGCAAAAGCAGCAAGAGCAAAATGGTGATGCCAAAGGTTGATTTGCCTGCTGAACTCAAGAAAGCAGAACAGGTAACGGCTCTCTCTCATCCTCGTTGGGGACAAATGTTTTTACCAACATATAGTAAAGTACAAGCAATCTTATTGGCAGAGGATTGGCAAAGTGTTCAAGGAGCGGAAAAACTAATTCGCTACTACCTCGAAGATAAAAGTATTAATGCTTTTATTTGGCATCGATTAGCGCAACAATATCCAACTCAATTAGAAAATTTGTTGCAAACATTTTTGCAACGTCCATTTAGGCTTGAAAGTGACTTGGATACACTTTTGCAAGAATTCCACAAACCTATCGAGCCAGAGTTGCCAGACATTGCCAGTGTACCCATACATTTGCATAACTTATTTCAGGAAGCTTTAGGAGAAGTTAACAAATCTAAGCCCAAGGGTAAGGGGCAACAAAAGCCAGCAAAGGGTTTTCAACGAGGATAACAAATATATGCTACATTTTACCCTACTCACTTAGGGTTTTATGGTTTCTTTTCTTAAAATCGTTTTTAGGAGTGTATAGCTAGCTGTGCGCTCCCACAGAGTATTGTGTGGAAGCAGTATCAAAAACGAGATCGAGGCTAGCTAGTTATATTTAAAGCTCGGTAGATAGCAGGTTAGCAATCTCATTTACAATTTCTTCTGGACTCTCAAACTTGACTAAAAATCGATTAAAACCAGCATTCAAAGCCTTATAGCTTGAGACTTCTCGTGTATAAGAAGTGATAGCGATCGCAGGCAACTGTCTTAAGGATGGGCAAGAATGTACTCGAATTTGCTCAATTAACCAACTTCCATCGCGATCGGGCAGCTTCATATTGCACAGCAGAATATCGGGATGAAGCGATTCGACCAAAAAAAGGGCTTCTTCTGCGTCGCTTAAAGCCATTACCTCTGCACCTGCTGCTTCCAAAATGAAAGTGAGTAAATCTGCAATATCTGGCTCATCTTCTACCAGTAAGATTAGGGTTCCAACAAGTTGCTGAAGCGAATTTAACTCAGTTTCTTGATTGATTTTTTGATTTGTTGCCATACCGTCCTCTTATTGGCTATCTACTTAGTCTGCTATTTCTATTGCAATGCATAGAACGGAATAAGTATTCACCCTAAATATACAAACTTGGAGTGAAAAGCTTTAGAACAGGCTTTAATTATTTTTTGGTAATAGGTAATTGGAGAAAAGCCCTTACCCATTACCCATAACTGCTCACCGAGGTTCAGCTTGAGTTGAAACTGTTAATACTTGCGGAGGTGTAGCATCTGGCGGATAGAGAAAGTCAACTTCTACTAAAGAGCGATCGCCAGCTTTCATCTTTAATAAAACTAATGGTTCCCCTGGTTGACCTCTCTTTTGTACTAAATGCACAAACTGAGTTTGCGGCTGATTTTGGTCATTTTTGTAACGTACTCGCACTGTTCCTCGAAAAAATACTTGAGGATCTGGTGTACTCAAAAAACGTAACCCTGGTTTGACTAACCGATCTTCCTTTAGTGGTGTTTGTATCGACACACTAACAGTTTGAGAACTTTGAGTATTGTTGTATAGCGGCAACTTGAGATTATATTGAATTCCATAGTTGCCATGAGCGCGATATGCGGTGTCAGGATAGCGCACTAGCATCGGCGCACTTTGAATTTGACCAGTTCCTAATGTACCGCCATGCAGGGTATTCAGAGCGTAGGAAAACACTTGACCAGGCTGAGGAATAGTTAGATATCTAGCTTTAGGCTTATCTACTAATAAGGCTCTCCATCGTGAACCACCAACCACTCCCGCAACTCGCCCATAAATTCTTGGCTTACCAGTTTCTTCTAAGGGAGTGGGAGTTTTATCTCGTGGCACAGCCAAATCGCCATTATCTAGTAAATTCTGCCATTCTTCTAAAGTAGGCGTTCGCTCGCTGCCATCAGGATTCTCGCGTGCAAACATCGCTAGGCTAGCTGCATAGACAGTGCCATCACTTTGCAGTCGCATGAATGTAGACCGACCATTTAAGGGTGGTGTCAATCCCTGCACAGGAATTGGTAAATTTAGTAACATCCGACTTTGCTTTGGTGGAATTTCAATTTGGGCAGGGAAAATCTCTTGTCGCACTCCCCGAAGCACATCAGACATGACGCGATCGCCAGGCCCGGCAAAAACTTTACCTAAAGGATTTTGACTAAAAGATGGTAATTGAATAAATGGTGCATCCGGTTGACTCAAATAACTCGCCGCCTGCCAAATATTTACTTTCACCGGTTCCGAACCAGGGTTATGCAAAATTATCCCTAAATAAAGAGAACGCAAATTCTCTGCTGGTTCAGCCTTCGCAACATGATGGGCAAAAATATCAAATCGTCCCCGAAACGGAAAATTTAGATGCGCTGTTGGCACTTTTTTCCCATCTGGTGGAAAGGTAGAAAGTAAAATTCCTTCTTTCAAAACCAATTCTGGACTATTGCTGTTAAAGGTTGGCACTGTATCCAATTGACCTGGTAAAGGGCGTACTTCTTGTGGTTGGACGACTTCTTCAGGTGGTAGCTTGGCAGGAGTTGATTGGGCAATTGGGAAAATTAGTAACAATGGCAACATATACTTAGATATTTCTTTCACCATACAGACATTAACAACTTGATGAAAGTGCCAGTTTGTTAATAATTAATACGAAATCGGCAAGAATCCCCATCAAATTTTCTTGATTGAGAACCGGAACGTGGACAAAAATACAACGTGCCGTGAGTTTATTTTGATTTAAGTAGTCCAACACTGAATAGTAAAGACCTTCACAGACAAATTTTCCACAGTCGTGGCTAATTTGTATTGCTGCTGCTCCCGCTACTAATTTTTCTAAATCAACTTCTGTCTGTAAAATATTTTCTTTACAGCTAGCACCTGCTTCCACACTTAATTGTGTACGGCTTGCAGCCATGCCACAACAGATGATGTAATCAGGTTGGATTGCCTTGATTTTTTCCATTACCTGAGTACTAGCAAGTTGCACATCTACGGGTAACTGGCGTAAAAAAGTTAAGTCATGTGGTATCAACTTAAGTTTGCTCACTTCAAGTAATAAATCATCAGAAGAATTTGACTGTTGATCTTTTAGCCAAGTGTCAAAAGAAGTTAATAGAATTCTTTTCTTCATAACAAATATTATTTAGAATAGAAAAACCCTCCATAATAAATTTACAAGGAGCAGGTAAATGCCAGTAATTGCGGTCGTAGATTATGAGATGGGAAATTTGCACTCAGTTTGCAAAGGCTTGGAAAAAGCTGGGGCAACTCCTAATGTTACTTACTCTCCAAAGGAATTAGAACAGGCAGATGCTATAGTCCTACCGGGAGTAGGAGCATTCGATCCAGCAGTGCAACACCTGCGATCGCGTGGTTTAGAACAACCTATTAAAGAAGCGATCGCATCTGGTAAACCTTTTTTGGGAATTTGTTTAGGATTACAAATTCTCTTTGAATCAAGTGCCGAAGGTACTCAACCAGGGCTAGGAATTATCAAAGGAAAAGTGCGGCGGTTTCGTCCCGAACCTGACATAACTATTCCTCATATGGGGTGGAATCAACTAGAAATCACTCAACCAAAAAGTATTTTGTGGGAGCATTTACCGTCCGATCCTTGGGTATATTTTGTCCATTCCTACTATGTTGACCCGATAGACCCGCTAATCCGTGCAGCAACTATCACTCACGGCACTCAAACCGTCACAGCTGCGATCGCTCATGAAAATTTGATGGCAGTACAATTTCACCCCGAAAAATCCTCTAATATCGGATTGCAAATCCTGTCTAATTTCGTTGCTCAAGTCCGCGAAAAAATTCCTGCATAATTATTTTGTCATTTGTCCTTTGTCCTTTGTGAATAAATCAAAATCACCACCGACCATTAAACATTGACTAATGACCAATGACTAATGACTAATGACTAATAACCAATGAGCCTGAGAATTTACGGTAATCGCCAGCTAAAAACTTTACCAGGTAAAGAAACTAGACCCACTAGTGCGCGGGTAAGGGAGGCAGTATTTAATATTTGGCAAGGAGAAATCGTAGGTTGTCGCTGGCTAGATTTGTGCGCCGGTACTGGTTCAATGGGCGCAGAGGCTTTGTGTAGAGGAGCCAGCCTAGTAGTGGGAATTGAACAATTGAGCCGAGCCTGTGCCACCATTCAACAAAATTGGCAGCAGATAGCTAATGCCGACCAAGAATTTCGGGTATTGCGGGGAGATATTACCCAGCAGTTAAAGACTTTATCAAGCAAGCAATTCGATAGAATTTACTTCGATCCACCTTATGCCAGTGGATTATATCAGCCAGTATTAGAAGCGATCGCTCACCATCAACTTTTAGATTCTAGCGGCGAAATCGCAGTTGAACACGCCTCACAAGGTTGGACACCGCCAGAGATTCCCGCTTGGGAAATTTGCCGCCAGAAAGTTTACGGCAACACATCACTTACTTTCTACAGAATTCGGAATCAGGAATCAGGAGCAGATAAGGAGATGAAGAAGAATATGACTCCTAACTCCTAACTCCTAACTCCTAACTCCTAACTCAGCACTCCCTCATCCCCCCAGCTGATTGGGGCGCTTGTATTGCTTATATGCAGCGTAAAAAAGTCCAGCGAGAGTTACGAAAACTAGACCAAGGACAATACCTGATAGCAGGGGTTCAACCACTGTAAATCTCCTCTTTGTAATTATTAAATATTCGTTGCCTGTTTTTGATTTTACCAAATTTCGTATGAATCCTGCGCCCTACAGCCCTTTGAAGTGCGACTGGTCACAAAAAAATAGTCTTCTGTGCTTGCAGACACAATCAAGAACTTTTAAGCTATGTGTAGGAAATGAAAACTTTTTAGCACACCTAGACTTTCACAGCAAACCTTTTGGATAACCAGATTAACAAACCTGAAATTTTGATTCAGCGGATCGTTTTATTGACGCTGACTATACTGCTAGGAGTCCCTTTGGGCTTTTTTGGTGTTCAGTTGGTTCAAGCCTCCGATCCATACGTCAAGAGTGTTCTATCCCTAACAGGAAACCCAGTTCAAGGACACGCGATATTTCAAATTAACTGTGCTGGTTGTCATGGCTTGGAAGCAGACGGGCGAGTGGGGCCCAGTTTGCAAGCTGTTTCAAAGCACAAGTCTCGGTATGGGCTGATTCACCAAGTGATCAGTGGCGAAACACCGCCAATGCCAAAATTCCAACCTAGTCCTCAAGAAATGGCGGATCTTTTGAACTATTTAGAGTCTTTGTAGACCTAAGAATTTTTGGTTCAGAACTTTACGCAACTGGCACAAGCAATGATGTGCGAAGCGCACCGAGCACCCAAAAACTACATAGAAGGCAGCAATATCTGGACGTTTTAGTTGCTCAATTAAATAATTAAAAAGCAAATTGTGCTTGAGCTTGTAAATATCAAATACATTCTGGGTAATTAAATACTTATGTACTACTGGCTAGCGATCGCACTGTGCCAGTTGCGTAAGTCCTGTTTAGGAGCAAATTCCGTTAAGATACTTAGCCTAAGTTACAGTTTATGAAATTTAGGTTTTTTGTCGATTCGCGCAATACCTGCGACCGGCTATGCGTAAGCACACCACAGATTTAGCTGAAGAGGCGAGAAACATCAACGAAACCTTCATGAAGACTAACAATATTTGATACTTCAGAATACATACTTCCGACTTTACCTGATTGATGGGTAAATAAATTATGGCAACCCACAATTATTAATAGTTCTTGAGCGCGGGAAAATGCAACATTTACCCGTTCTGGTTTCTTTGCAAATCCCACATCTCCTTTGTTATTATTGCGAACCATACTGACAATTACAACAGGTCTTTCCATACCTTGAAATCTGTCTACTGTACCAGTACGAATTTCTAGCGAAGGAAAAAGTTCAGATTGCAGACGTTCATCAATTTTTCTTAATTGAGCGCCATAAAATGTAATTACGGCAATTTCTTTTTTTGGTTCCCCATTAGCAACTTTAGAAACCCAAGTATTCTCAAACTGATGACACAAACGTTCAATCGCATCAACTTCTGGAATATTAAAGTAAGAAGTTCCGTTTCGTTGCTCTAAAAACTGATTTTCTATAGGCGTTTTTACCCAAATAAGATGCTGAGATTCTTGGATAATTTCGCTTGCTAAATGATGTGCGCGTTTTGTGTCCGCCTCTAAAATACCAGATTCTAGTTTACCGTCATAAAACTGATTAATTGCACCCATAATAAATGGATGCATTCGATATTGTGTAGTTAGCATTTGTTTGATGCTTTCATCAGCAGATTCAAACTGACTTTTAAATAGTGATTCTTCTAGGAATTGTAGTTCGTCTCGTGTATTGCCAATTGTTTGAGCAACTTCTTCTAAAGTGCTAGTATCAAGCATGGGTGGTAATTGGCGATGATCGCCTACCATTACTAGCTTTTTGCCTTTCAAAGCTGGGATTAGTAACTCTGGTGGAGTACACTTACTAACCTCATCAATGATGACCACATCAAAAGATTTAAATTCTTCTGAAAAACCTCTATTTGCAGCTTGAACACAGGTGATACCGACGACATTAGCATTATCTAAATATATGCGTCTTAAATCGTCCCTATCGCCTTCAGTTGGCTCTCTTAATTTTCCTATCCAATCTTGAACAAAATTCTGATATTTATTGAGATAAGTTTCGTCTGTCTGGAGTTGTTGCTGCCAAGATTCAAACTGAGTATTGATATTGCGTAAAAACTCTATACTAAATAAGTCTGCTTGGGAATTTTCTGGTTTAAATTTATCAGGTATTGTTTGCCATTTTGTCAACCACCAGCTTCGTTCTTCTCTTAGGTTTTCTGATGGCTGTGGTTGTGACTTCTGATCTATTTCACGTAAATTAGTTTGTAATTTTTGTAGATGCTGTAGAGAAGTTTCAGTTTCTTCTTGTAGTTTTGATAAATGCTCATTTAAAGAATGTTTAATTATCTCAAGTACAGCAAAAGGTTCTAATGATGAGATTAAGGTTTCAAACTGACTAATGGAAGTTCTATAATAATTCACTTGATTTGCAAATTCTTGGGGATGCTTCCAAATATTTGATTGTGTTCCCAGATATTTTTCAACTAAAATACGTAATTGAGAAGGGATATGTTTTTGATTAATATCTTGCAAAATATTAATCACTTGCCCAAGTTGAAAATTAGCATCTTGCTGTGCTTTTTCTACCTCAGCTTGAGTAATAGATATTTGCTGTTGGCTAACTTTATTTTTCTGAAGTTCATTTAATTGTCCTTGTAGATGCTGAAGTTGTTGCTCGGTTTCCGTTTTGACTTTTAAAACGCATTGACGCGCATTTGCAAGGATAATATCTAACAATTCTTGTGTAATACGGGTGAGAGTAGAGTCGATATTATTCCATTCCCATGATGTACTATAAGTCCGTTGCATTCTAATTAAGAAAACCTGGGTATTCTCAACCAGTAATTTTCGTTGTTTGGGGTTGAGTAGCTGATAATTGTTAAACTGTTGATAGGTTTCTTGCCATTGAGTGCGATCGCTCTTTGATAGCACCATTGGAATCTGACTAAAATTTTCTTGTAAAAAATAGCTAAAATTATGCTGTTTACCCCGCCTGTCAGTAAAACCTCCGTCTATTTCATAAGCGATCGCCTTTGCTAATACTTCCCATTCAGGTAGATTTATTTTATAATCTTTTGGTACTATTGGTAGTTTTAATGTATTAGCAAACATCAACAAACCTAGCGGCAAGTCAACTAAATTTTCTGTAAGTGGTAAACCTGATTGATGACATTCTTTTAAAGTTTGATAGAGATGAGAGGGTACTGTAGATTTCCATTCTTTAACTGCTGAGATAATGTAATCTATTTCCCGTTGGCGATTTTGCCATATCTGGATTGTTTGCTGTATATTTTGCAGCTTGGTAAGATATTGCTGAGAATCTGGTTGTAACTGATTTAACGAGGCGAAATTTTGTTTGACAACCTCTACTGATGCTGCAACTTCTAAAATGGCTTTACTTGCTTCTTGAGCATCAGTCAAAGAAGTTTTAAATCCAGAAATTTCTATTGCTACAGTTTTACGCAACCAAGCCGCTAAACCAAAAGCACCAAGCGCCGGACGCACAAAGCCAAGCTCATCAGTATATTTGATGATTTGACGAACATTTGCTAAAAACTCTTCTACTAAACTGTTACCTTCTGTGTAGGGTTTAAGAAGTGGCAAGAAATCTGTAATTTCTGAAGCTTCCCAGTTAATATTTGGTAAAGTCTTTAATATATTTTCTAATTTGGCAATTAGTGATTCAACCTCGTTCTGTTTATCTACATTTTCGTTGTAATCTTTTTCTTGATTTTGAAAGTTTCCCTCTAGTCTTATCTTATTTTCATTGAATTTAGTTTGTTGCTGATTAAATTCTTCCTCTGCTTGGAAGTAAGCAGTAAATCTTTGTGATGATGCCAGTAATTGAGTGAAAATTTTAATATTTTCCAGCCGTTGAGTCAGATTATTTTCGCAGTCAGTTGCAGTATTTTCTAGCCATCTGCCAATCACTTGGTCTTCTAAAAATGGCTGTCCTTCTTCCCCAACTTTTTCGGCTTTACCCTTGCGTACAGCGCGAATTACTGGGTTGTGAACTAATCGACTCAGGGCGTTATCTACTGCTAAATTGGCTTGAGAAGCAATTAGAGTTCGTCCACCGCGAAGAGCAATTTGATAGCAAATCTCCGCAATTACGGTAGTTTTCCCAGTACCTGGTGGCCCTTGGATGAGAACAAGATCCTTTGCGGCAAGTACCTTCTCCACTGCTGCTTTCTGCCCAGGATTTGCAGAAGATAATAATAAATCTTGTGGTTGCAGTTCAACAGTTGTTTTGATCTGTCTAGCCTGAGAAGCATCGAATAAAAAGTTGCCTAAATAAGGATTTTGAGTATAACCATTATTCAAATCATCTAAAGCTTTTTTCTTGCGCTGAATCTGCTGAATATCACCAACTGCTTCAAAACACAAAAATCCTGTATCTGGCAACTTATAACGCTCTGCTGCCATGAATTCAGCTAAGTCGCGGTCTAATCTGAGGCTGATAATACAACGGTTGGGGTCAATTTCCTCAACAGTCCCTAATTGACGACCGCTAATCCAATTTTTGCCGACAGGAGCAGTTTCAAAAAGCTTTAAATCTTCGTTTTTTGTGCCTCTTGCTCGTTCCCAAAAATTCTCTACATCAAGGGAATTTTGATAAAAGCCGTCAAGGGTGGCTGAGGCTACATTAATTTCAAAACTGATTCGTCTTTTAAAATTATAGTTATGACTTACATAACGCACACAAAATTGACGAGCTTTAGCGATTTTTTCTTCAATTTGCAAAAATGCTTTCCAAGCTTTAAGCTGATCTTCTGTAGGTACATTTTCGCCACAAACTGGCGCGGTAGCGATGCGCTTCAATGTCGCTGGCGGAATATCGAGATGATGCTGATGATTAGCCAGTAAACGCAAGCGACAAGCTATGGCATAGCTGTCGGCGTGTCCCCGTGAGAGTTGTAACAATTGAGCCGAAAGTATTTTTATACCATCGCGTCCATCTTTTTGTACAGCCGCTCTAAATCCTAATGTTTTTCTGAGCTTGTCAAGTGTTGCGGGTAATGGAAAATCATCGGAGTCTGTTGCTATTGTCAAATCCCAGATTTCCTCTCTTGTTTCTTTCCCCGCACCTTTGCGACGCACATAAAATAGAGAAGGCTTTTTACCGACACATTCATACATTAACTGATTGGCGCGATCGCGGCGCTCCCTAAAATCATATCCTGATTTTAGGGCGGCTTCACCTTCAAGATGACGGATGAAACTATCTATTGCTGAAGCTATAAATGTATAGCCCCAATCTTCAGAGGTTGTTTTAGTTTTCGAGGATTTTGCTGTTAGTTTACTTACCGCTACACGAATACGTTCTGCATCGGATTCTGGAATTGCACTGGTATGGCTTTTGACTGCAATTTTCAGCTTTTCACAAATTACTAATAGCTTCTTGCTATCTAAATTTAATTCTTTTGCTAGTTCGTAGACTCTGACTTTGCCGTTGTTCATCCAGTTAACAATTGAGGGTTTTGATTTAAACGCAGAGGGGCGCAAAGGTAAGCGCAGAGGAGCGCAAAGTATTATTTTAATGCGAATCGCTACGAATTAAATTTGGTAGCACTCTGCGTACCTATGCGTTTAAAATAGTTTGTATTGCTGATAAACTTCGCTAGCGGCACGATGCAGCAAGGAATGCCGCCAAACGAGAGATTTCATATCATCAGCATAACCGCCGCCAATAACGCAGGCGACGGGATAACCGCTACTCACACAGGTACTTAAAACCTGCATTTCCCGGCGAAAAATGCCAGCATCTGTAAGGGATAATTTCCCCAAGCGATCGCCTATATGAGGGTCAACGCCTGCATCATAAAATACTAAATCTGGCTTGACGTTAGACAACAAATCTGATAAATAATTCGCTAAGGTTTGTAAATAAGCGTCATTTTCCATTCCCACCGGCAAAGGAACATCCAAATCGCTGTTTTGTTTTGTACCAGGGAAATTGACTTCGCAGTGCATGGAGAAAGTAAAAACGCTGTCGTCGTCTTGGAAGATAAAAGCTGTGCCGTCTCCTTGATGCACATCCAAATCAACAATCAGGATTTTTTGCACGAGTCCAAATTTTTGTAAAACGCGACAAGCGATCGCTATATCGTTGAAAATACAAAAACCAGACCCATAACTAGGAAAGGCGTGATGAGTTCCACCAGCCGTATTACAGGCTAAACCCTGACTTAGTGCCAGTTTTGCAGTCAGTATCGTACCACCTACCGCTACACAAGTACGATTTGCTAGTGCTGGACTCCAAGGTAAACCAATGCGACGTTGTGCCTTGGCATCTAGGGTTCCTTCGCAATAAGCTTGAACGTAGCTTGGAGTATGGACTAACTCTATCAATTCTTGCGGCGGACGTTCGGGGGTATGAAATTGTTCTTGATTAGCTACACCATCAGCTAACAGCAATTCGTAGAGTTGTCGGAACTTAGACATCGGGAAACGATGTCCTTCAGGTAGAGGAGCAATGTAATCTGGGTGGTAAATAATTGGCAAGTCCATAGTCCAGAAAATCTCAAGCAGGTAATCCGACAAATAACAAGGTAAAATTTAGCCATAATCGCAGCAACAGTGCTGTTATCCTAAATGTAAAACTCCAAATCTAAAATTGATATGATGGAATGGATTACGCCGATAGTGTTTATTCTATCTGGCTTTATGGCTGGAATAATCGGTGAAAAAGTTATCTTCAAAAAACTAGAAACATTCGTTACTAATAAACGAATTGTTGGGAGTAAAATTATATTTCACTCTCTACACCGGATGACTTTTCTTTGGTTTGTCATTGGCGGTTTTTTTTGGGCAGTTCTGAGCGCTCCCCTCAAGCCAAATGTTGCCATCGTACTGCAAAAAATTCTGACGATGGCATTTCTATATTCAATAACTTTTGTCTTAGCCAAACTGACTGCTGGTTTTGTGAATTTATTTATTCGCAGAGCAGAAGGGGTTCCCACATCACTAATTTCTAACCTGGCTAAAATTACTGTTTTAGTTTTGGGAACATTAATCATACTGCAAACTGTGGGTGTTCAAATTACCCCGATCGTCACAACTTTAGGTATTGGTGGTTTAGCAGTTGGTTTGGCACTTCAAGACACACTGGCAAATTTATTTTCTGGTTTTTACTTAATTATTTCTAAGCAAGTTAGAACCGGAGATTATGTCAAATTAGATGCTGGGCATGAGGGATATGTTATAGATATTTCTTGGCGGAATACGACCATTAGAGAAATTTCCAATAATATAGTTATTGTTCCCAATTCTAAATTGTCTTCAGCAATTTTCACCAATTATCATTTACCTGCAAAAGAAATTACTTTAACAATTGATGTGGGCGTAAGTTATGATAGCGATTTGGAAAAAGTTGAAAAAGTTACTGTAGAAGTTGCTAAAGAAGTTATGCAAGAAATTGCACCGGAATTAAAAGATAATGAACCATATATCAGATTTCATACTTTTAATGATTTTAGTATAGATTTTACGCTTTATATGCGAGTAAGTGAATATTTCGATCAGCGGATTGGGAAACATCTATTTGTCAAAAAATTACACAAACGCTATCAACAAGTAGGAATTCAAATTCCTTTTCCGATTAGACAAGTGTATATGCAAGATAATTCAGCTATGGAAAAAAATTAGTAGTTGCCATGTTATTAAACTAACATGGCAAGCAGTATCTGTCCTCGAATTTAAATTGCCAATGCTCGTTTTTCTAATGGTAGTTCAAAGCGATCGCCTGGTTTTGGCTCAAATACCCGCGTCGAAAGATTGTTCTTTTCTAATAACGAACGAAATTCCTCAGCACTTCCTTTAGTTTGAATGAGTTTCATCAGCAAGCCCTCAAAGGACACATCTCCACCAGCAGCAGTAGGTATTATTACTTGAGGCTGTAATGATTTGACGACTTCTAAAGCACTATTTTGTCCTTTAATAATCGGCCCAAGCAAAGGTAGCGTCATGTCAATAAACGGCGTAATCACTACATCAATAGGTGCAGATTGCTGAAGTTGTGGGGAATGATACCCGTGAGGCTCATAGTATACAGTTAAACCACTCTCCAATTCTTTGAGGAGATAACTATTTTCTACCAAAGTCGGGCCAATTGGAGAGCCAGGGAAAGCCTTGATTTCTACTTGATTATTTAAAGTGAAAGTTTCACCATGAGCCAATACTGTTATTTGGGTGTAATCTAACTGCTGTACTACTTTAGCGGCATTGGGAGAAGCTACAACCTTGATGCTGCGATCTAACAGTTTGAGCGTTGGTGGGTGAGCATGGTCTTCTAAACCCTGAGATAGCAGGATCAAATCAATATTATCTGGGATTGGGCGATTTTGCGATCGCGAACCTTTAAACAACCATTCCAAATTGCTGAAAATCAACGAACCAACCAGCCAAGGGTCAATTAGTATTCGTTTACCGCCGATTTCCAAAAGCCAAGAATTACTGTCGAACCAAGTTAAAAACATAAATTTTGTGAAGATAACGCCTATCTTCATTATCATTCGTGTCAGCTTGCTTAGTAAGCACTCAGTCCAATACCTACATTCGTCCGGTCAACGTCTATATACGGAGTTATTTTAATGTCCGATCTTGGTTTTACTCACATTGCACTTGCAGTTAGTAATGTTGATGCAAGTATCTCATTTTATGCAAAGTATGCCCAGATGACAGTCGTGCATCATCGCATCGATCGAGCAACTCAATCAGATGTTGCTTGGATTAGTGACTTGACTAGACCTTTTGTAATTGTCTTAATTAAAGTACCTAAAGTAGAAGGCGCACTCTTACCACAATCCCATCTTGGGGTAGCTTATCAGAATCGCGAGGAAATCGATCGCCTCTGCAATGAGGCACGAAATCAGGGAATACTGCTGGCTGGGCCAAATGACTGGGGTCATCCAGTTGGTTACTGGGCTTATCTTCGAGACCCAGATGGTCATACACTAGAAATTTCCTATGGTCAGGAAATTAGTTTTACAGTTGAGCAAGCTAGAGACGCAATTAATCAGGGTAAATGAAACTAAGTAAGTCAGTCAGTGATAAAAAACCTAACTAGGTTACGAAATGTAAATAAATCTAAAATCCTTACAAATGACTAAGGACAAATGACAAATGACAATCTTCACTAGTTATCTTTATTTGCACCCACCTACTTAACATCTAATCAGCACTCAGATTTTGGTCAGAGATACTATATTTGAAGAAACACTTTATGAATCTTATTAATGACTGTAACTACACAACAACTTCCAACTCAAGACGCCTTTGAAAAATTCATTTGGAATTGGCAGGGTTACAAAATTCAGTACACTGTTATGGGTACAGGACGCCCTTTGGTTCTGGTTCACGGCTTTGGCGCTTCCATTGGACACTGGCGCAAAAATATCCCGGTTTTAGCTGATGCTGGCTACCAAGTATTTGCCATAGACCTTTTGGGTTTTGGTGGTTCCGATAAAGCGCCCATTGATTACAGTGTAGAAGTTTGGGTGGAACTGCTGAAAGATTTCTGCACAGCACACATCCAGGAACCGGCTGTATTTATTGGCAACTCTATCGGCGCACTTTTGAGCTTAATAGTACTGGTAGAACATCCAGAAATTGCTGCTGGTGGTATTTTAATTAACTCTGCGGGTGGTTTAAGCCATCGTCCCCACGAACTGAACCCGCCGCTACGGATGGTGATGTCAACTTTTAATCGGTTTGTGCGATCGCCAATTACAGGTAAATTTGTCTATAACCGCATCCGCCAAAAAGCCCAAATTCGCCGCACCCTTTACCAAGTTTACCGGAACCGTGAAGCTGTCACTGATGAATTAGTTAATTTACTTTATACTCCCTCTTGCGACCCAGGAGCGCAACAAGTCTTCGCATCTATTCTCACAGCCCCTCCTGGCCCAAGCCCAGAGGAACTTTTGCCCAAAGTAGAACGTCCTTTATTAGTAATTTGGGGTGCTGACGACCCCTGGACACCAATTACCGGGGCCAAGATTTACGAAAAGGCACGGGAGAATGGCAAAGATATCAAAATTGTTCCCATTCCCAATGCCGGTCATTGTCCTCACGATGAAGTTCCAGATGTTGTCAATGCCCAGATTGTCGATTGGCTAGCGCAAGGGTAATAATAATTTCACCTTTCTGCCGATATGTTTTAGCTCAAGCATGGCTAGAATACAGGGTACAAAAGTAGCTCTGAGCAGCTTTATCGCTGGAACTCCAGGCTTTATGCCACCAGAAGAACAGTTTGGTCATTTTCTGACAGAAGCATCAGATTTATATAGTTTAGGAGCAACACTAATTTGCTTACTTACTAATACCCGTTCTGTTGAGATTAGCAAATTAATTGATGATAACTATCGCTTTAATTTCCAGCAATTAGTTCCTCAAATCAGTCCGCGTTTCCGGTGGTGGTTAATCAAAATGGTGGAACGTAACCGAAAACGTCGCTATGCTAATGCGGCTATTGCTTTTAAAGCACTTGGGTCAATTGAGGTTGTTGATAGTGCGACTGGGTTAGATAATTTCATCAGTACAATCAAACCTAGAAAACGAGCCACTTTGTTGGGACTAGCTACTGTTGTTACACTAGCTGCGGTTGCAGGAACTTTAATAAGTTATCAGCCTGGTAATACGGTTAGGCAATTGTCGGAAGCTAGAGAATGTCAAAGTTTTGATTTAAGCTCAGGTTGCCAATAAAAAATCGGAGATTAAGATTAATTAGGTTGCATCTGGCTAAGGATTACAGCGGTTTTCAATTGAATAAACTACACGCTTAGGGGCACAATATATTGTGCCCCTAAAATTATGTGTATTCCATGCTTGTGAAAATTGCTGCAATTTGCATGAGTATCCAATACTCGTTAACGGAGATAAAAGGTGGATTCATCCAGTTCAAACACTTGTTAACGGAGATAAAAGGTGGATTCATCCAGTTCAAACACTCGTTAACGGAGATAAAAGGTGGATTCATCCAGTTCAAATACTCGTTAACGGAGTAAAAAGGTGGATTCATCCAGTTCAAACACTCGTTAACGGAGATAAAAGGTGGATTCATCCAGTTCAAATACTCGTTAACGGAGATAAAAGGTGGATGAATCTAGTTCAAATACTCGTTAACGGTAATGCACTATCAGTAATTGTGTAGTTATCTGCTGTAGTAAACTACATCTAAGCCAGAAGCCTGCATTCAATAGTTGATAGCGCTGTGAAAAAAATCCTGATTGTGTCAGCTAATCCCACAACGACAGACAAACTCCGCTTGGACGAGGAAGTAAGGGAAATTCAGGAAGGGTTGCAACGCTCTCGCAGCCGAGATAAATTTGAACTGATTACAAAATGGGCAGTGCGTCCTGATGATTTGCGGCGGGCGCTTTTAGATCATAATCCTCATATTATCCATTTTTCAGGACATGGGGGAGGAAATCAAGGTTTAGCCTTGGAAAATAATACAGGGCAAATGCAGCTGGTGAGTACAGAGTCACTGGCAAGGTTATTTAAGTTATTTCAAGACAAAGTTGAGTGTATATTATTAAATGCTTGTTATAGCGAGGTGCAAGCTGAGGCTATTTACCAACACATTAACTGTGTGGTTGGGATGAATCGGGCAATTGGGGACAGGGCGGCAATTAAATTTGCGGTAGGCTTTTATGATGCACTGGGTGCTGATAGGTCTTATGAGGATGCTTATGAATTTGGCTGTAGCGCGATTGATTTAGAAAGTATTCCAGAATCTTCCACCCCAGTGCTGAAAAGTCGGAACAATTCCCAAGGTGCTATCTCTGCTAACGAAATTATTCCAGATACCGAGATAAAAACAGCAGTCTCCTTAGAAAATCCAGAAGGGCAGGTATCTCTAAACTCTACTTTCTATGTGGAGCGATCGCCTATTGAGGTAGACTGTTATGAAGCGATTCTTCAACCAGGGGCCTTAATTCGCATCAAAGCTCCCCGGCAGATGGGCAAAACTTCCCTCATGTCAAGGGTTCTCCATCATGCTAGTCAACATGGCTATCAGATAGCACCTGTAAATTTCCAGTCAGCCGATGCAGAATTTCTCGCTAATTTAGATCGGTTTTTGCAGTGGTTCTGTGCCAGCATTACCTACGAATTGAATCTACCCGATAAATTAGATGAGTATTGGAAGGGTGTTTTAGGTAGCAAGAATAAATGTACAAATTACTTTCAACGATATTTATTACCAGCCATTAATAGCCCCATAGCTTTGAGTTTGGATGAAGTCGATGAAGTCTTTAAGCATCCCATAATTGCGGCTGATTTTTTTGGATTGCTACGAGCTTGGCATGAGCGGTCAAAGAATGAAACAGTTTGGAAAAATCTCCGGTTGGTGATTGTGCATTCTAAGGAAGTTTATATCCCGCTCAATATTAATCAGTCACCTTTTAATGTCGGTTTACCCATTGAGTTACTAGACTTAAATCAAACACAAGTACAACACTTGGTACAGCTTCACAGCCTCAATTGGTCTAACTCACAAATTGAAGAATTAATGACACTCGTGGGTGGTCATCCTTATTTAGTGCGGGTAGCGCTTTATGAAATTGCCCGTGGTCGGATAACGCTGGAAAATCTGCAAAAAATCGCGGCAACCGAGGAAGGTCCTTACAGTGACCATTTACGCCGCCATTGGCTGAATTTGCAAGAGGATGCAGAATTGCTTGCTAGCTGCGGTTAAACAAGTGATGATGGCAAATCGAGCCGTGAATGTAGACACAACTGAAGCCTTTAAACTCCGCAGTATGGGGTTAGTTAAGTTTCAAGGCAATCAAGTAGTGCCTTTGTGTGATTTGTATAAACAATATTTTGGGCATCGCTTGGGGTAGAAAAATTAAAAAAGTACATTAGGAGTGCAATAAGACTTTTATTTGCAATTACCATTTAACAAAAAGGATCAAAAATGGTTCAAGTTATTCAAGGAAGAGATATAACCTTAGCCCAACTCATAGATCAATTTGGGCTACAACGTGCAGACAATGAACAGTTTTTTTTAGAGTGGCAGCAAGATTTACCTAAGTTGAGTGACTTAGAAAAGCAATCTCTCAACGAAGTCAAGGCAGAATATTTGCATCTATCGAAATATTCTATTTTAGAACCTGTAGTCAAAATGGTGGTGCTATCTCCACTATTGCATCTAGCAGGTTTTTATCAACCGCCTTTTTATATTGCGTCAGAAGAAGAGGTAAGAATTTCTTCTGAAGACGAAGGCAAAATTATTAGAGGACGTATTGATATCTTGGTGTTTCATCCTCCATTTTGGGTTCTCATTATTGAGGCGAAACGAGCAGAATATTCTTTGGAGGTAGCAATTTCTCAAGCATTAGCTTATATGTTGGCTAATCCTGGTAATGATAAACCTACATTTGGTTTTGTAACCAATGGTCGAGAATTTCAATTTATTAAGTTGATGAAACAGGGTACACCAAAATATGAATTATCTTACACACTGTCGCTCAATCGTGGAGATGACCTAGATACTGTGGTAAAAGTGTTAAAACGTCTAGCTGATTTAATTCGTAATTCGTAATCTTGTAGAGTACGTTAGCCAAGGACATAACTTACCATCTCAATACTTTCGGTGCTGCACTCTCTGTGCTAATGCACCCCACCAAACTAGCTGTATTTCATAATTTTGAATTTTGAATTTTGAATTTTGAATTCGGAGCAAAGCGACGTGACCCAGTACCAATATCAAGTCGGTGGTAGTCTGCCTCAAAATGCACCAACTTATGTCAGACGGCAAGCTGACCATGACCTCTATGAAGGCTTGAAGGCTGGGGATTTTTGTTATGTACTCAATTCCCGGCAGATGGGGAAATCTAGCTTGCGGGTGCGGGTAATGCAACAGTTGCAAACAGAAGGATTTGCTTGTGCTGTTGTTGATTTTACAGCGATTGGGACAGCAGATATTACCCTAGAACAGTGGTATGCCGGGGTGATTGATACTCTGGTGGGAAGTTTTAATATTTATCCAACTTTTGATTTAGATACTTGGTGGACTAATAACGGTTTGCTTTCACCAGTGCAGCATTTGAGCAAGTTTATTGAAACAATTTTACTAAAAACAATTACTGAAAAGATAGTTATTTTTATTGATGAAATTGACAGCATTCTGAGTCTTTCATTCAACTTGGATGACTTTTTTGCCGTTATCCGCGATTGCTACAACCGACGAGCAGACCATCCTGAATATAATCGCCTCACCTTTGCTTTGATTGGCGTGTCTACGCCTTCAGATTTGATTCAAGACAAACGCCGGACACCTTTTAATATTGGACAGGCAATTGATTTAACTGGCTTTCAACTCCGAGAGGCACAACCCTTGGCACAGGGATTAGCAGAAGTGGGTGATTCTCAAGAGTTGATGCAGGTGGTGCTGGACTGGACGGGAGGACAGCCGTTTTTGACGCAAAAAGTTTGTAAGTTGCTGGTGCAGGGAGGATTGGAGACTAGAAACTGGGGACTAGAGATTGGGGATTGGGTGGAAGAGTTGGTATGCGAGGGAATTATTGAGAATTGGGAGACGCAAGATGAGCCGGAGCATTTGAAGACGATTCGAGACAGAATTTTGCAGAGTGGAGAACAGAGGACTGGGCGATTGTTGGGGTTGTATCAACAGATTTTGCAGCAGGGAGAGATAGCAACTGATGATAGTCCTGAACAAACGGAACTGCGGCTGACGGGTTTGGTGGTAAAGCGGGAGGGGAAGCTGCGAATTTATAACCGGATTTATGCAGAGGTGTTTAAACAGGAGTGGGCTGAAAAAATCTTGGCAAAGTTGCGTCCTTACTCGGCTGCATTAAATGCCTGGGTTGAGTCGGAACGTCAAGATGAGTCGCGCTTGTTGCGGGGACAGACTTTGCAAGATGCCCAAGAATGGGCAGTAGGTAAAAGTTTGAGTGACTTGGACTATCGGTTTTTAGCTGCTAGCCAAGAGTTAGAAAAGCGTGATGTGCAGAAACGACTGAAGGCAGAGGAACAAGCAAAGCAAGTTTTAGCAGAGGCGAACCACAAAGCTAATCAACGAATTCGTATTGGTTCTGTGGTGTTAGGTTTTGCTCTAGTGGGGGCGGTAGCATTATTTATAATTACTCAAAAAAGTCTTGAGGTATCCAAGAATGCTATTGCAGTAGCACAATCAGCTAAGGCAGAAACAAATAACGCACAGAAAGATTTAAAAAATGCAAGGTCGAAGTTTCGAGTTCCAAACAAGAATGGCCGAGCAAAAAGGTGGAACTTCCGAGTTCCAAACAAGAATGGCCGAGTAAAAAGGTCGAACTTCCGAGTTAAACCTCTGGTTCCACTCCCAGCGCTTTTAACTGAGCAGCTAATCTCTCTGCACGCTGGCGTTCTTTTGCTGCTAACTCCAAACCCCACAGTAATAGTTCGCCCTTGTCATCCCACCAACGCAACCAATAGCCTGTGCGATTTTCTCGGCTTCCTTGCCATACACCTATAAACAAGTTCATTTCGGCAATCCAGTGACGATTATTTGCATCAGGTGTTTGCAATTCATAATGTCCGAAATCATCTTGCCGATAAACTTCTAACACTCCGCCATCTGGTTCAAAAATGGCATAGTTTGGCACTTGTAAAATCTGCTCATAATAAAACCATTTACCAGGGGGATAGGTCGGTTTACTGGAATACTCTCCACCTTCGGTATCTGAGAGAAATTCCATCACAATTACGGGAATATCACCTTGGAGTCGTGGCGTATAACTGCGCTTCACTTTTTCTCGTAAGACTCGAATAGATGGTACATATCCCCAATCTGGTGCTTTGACCACAAATCGATTATTCAAGGTGGCGCAGATCCCATAGTTAGTAATGGTTAAAGCATCGGTGGGTAATCTGCCAGCAAATTCCAAGCTTTCTGTTAAAGCAGCAGCTAAGAGTGGCTGATTAATGCTATCCACTGGCTCGTTGTCTAAAACAAAATCATCAGGTAACTTTTCCCAGGTGACATTATGAGTGGCTGCGTTGGCTAGCATAATCAGAATATTTCAAGTACAACTTCAATTTCTAATAGCCCGATTAAAAAATTGCACACGGCGTTACTCCTGAGCAAAGGTTCGCACTTCTTCCACTGACAATCCCAAAGCTTGGGCAATCTGTTCGATGCTCAAATTCATTTGCAACAATCGGGGTATGGCATCTCTTCTGGCTTGTTCTGCAAGTTCAGCCCGTTGTCGTTCTTGTTCGGCGTTGCGAGAAATTTCTGTATAAGTTAAAAACCTTTCTCCATCAGGGCGATATAGCTGCAAACCCTCTGGTGATGGAGTAAAGCGAATTTTTAACTGAGGACTCACCCAATCTTCCATTAGAGGGATGACATCTAATCCATCTTCGTTACGCAACCATCCATGCAAATTATTTCGATCGGGATCGTAAATGTAGTACTCTTCCACGCCATAGCGATCGTAGAAAAGTAATTTCTTGTCCATTTCAGTTTGGGTGTTGCTGGGAGAAAGAATTTCAAACACAACTTGCGGTGCAACTCCCTCTTCTTTCCATTGTTGGTAGCACAAGCGATCGCCTTTTGGTCTACCCAATACCACCATCACATCTGGGGCGTTAACAATTTTGTTACGTCCCTCTACTGGATACCAAAACAAATCTCCGGCGACAAAAACATTTGGATCGTCAGCGAATAGCCACTCGATATTCTGCTTAATTTCTACAATCCAGCCAAACTGTATGGTATTATTAGCCACTGGTTGTCCGTCACTATCTGGGTAGATGACCTCTGGCTGGGTCGGCGGTTGGATTTGCGATACCATAGCTTCGCCCTCAGAAGAATATTTAATCGGGATGCTTCCAAATTAGCAGACTCTTAAGGATGTCTGCGCCATGAATCTGGAATGATAACTAACTAAAACAGTACTATTGTTCTACAATAAACCGATTAAAGATAGTATTATTAAGGACTGTTTCATAAGAAACTCCTTCTTCGCCGCCAATATGTCAGACCAACAGCTAGCAGCATCCTTGAATGGACATCTTCCGTACCCCAGCCACAACAGCCAGAATACCATTCGGATTCGGGGTGCTAGGCAGCATAATCTGAAAAATATTGACTTGGAATTGCCGCGCGATCGCCTAATCGTATTCACTGGCGTTTCTGGTTCTGGTAAGTCTTCCCTAGCATTTGATACCATTTTCGCTGAAGGGCAACGTCGCTATGTGGAATCCCTCAGCGCCTACGCACGGCAATTTCTCGGACAACTAGATAAGCCGGATGTGGAAGCGATTGAAGGCTTAAGTCCAGCAATTTCTATTGATCAAAAGTCAACGTCTCATAACCCCCGTTCCACAGTCGGTACGGTGACAGAGATTTACGACTATTTGCGGCTGTTGTTTGGTCGGGCTGGCGAACCCCATTGTCCGATATGCGATCGCTGTATTGCACCCCAGACAATCGATGAGATGTGCGATCGCATTATGGAACTACCAGACCGCACCCGCTTCCAAATTCTTGCACCCGTCGTCCGGGGAAAAAAAGGCACACATCGTAAGCTTTTGTCAAGTCTGGCATCCCAAGGTTTTGTTCGCGTGCGGATCAATGGCGAGATCCGCGAACTGTCAGATTCCATTGAATTGGATAAAAATTTTACCCACACCATCGAAGTGGTAATTGACCGCTTGGTGAAAAAAGATGGTATCCAAGAGCGTTTGGTTGATTCTCTATCTACGTGTCTCAAGCAATCGGGTGGGATTGCAGCCATTCTGGTGAGTTTGCTTGGTGACGATGGACAAGAAAAAGAAGAAGAATTAGTATTTTCAGAAAACTTTGCTTGTCCAGAACATGGCGCGGTAATGGAGGAACTATCACCGCGATTGTTCTCCTTTAACTCACCTTATGGTGCTTGTCCGCACTGTCATGGCATCGGCACTTTAAGAAGATTTGCGCCAGACTTGATTGTACCTGACTGGGAAGCGCCAGTTTACGCTGCGATCGCGCCTTGGTCAGAAAAAGATAATTCTTATTACTTGGAATTACTCTATAGCGTGGGGCAGATTTATGGATTTGAGTTACAGACAAATTGGGGCAAGCTGACAGAAGAACAGCAGCAAATTCTTCTGTATGGAGAAAAAGATGAACGAGCCGCAGAGGCAAAGAGAAAGCAGAGTTTTAAAGGTGCTATTCCAATTTTGCAACGGCAGTATGAGGGTGGTTCTGAATTAATTAAACAAAAATTAGAGCAGTATTTAATCGATCAGCCGTGTGAAGTTTGTCTAGGAAAACGGTTAAAACCGGAAGCCTTGGCGGTGAAGTTGGGACAATATGGAATTTTAGAATTAACTACCGTGTCAATTCGAGATTGTCGAGAGAGAATTGAGCAATTTAAGTTGAGCGATCGCCAGTTACAAATTGCTGATTTAGTTTTGAGAGAAATCAAGGCCAGATTGCAATTTTTGTTGGATGTCGGTTTAGATTATCTCACCCTTGACCGTCCCGCCATGACCCTTTCCGGTGGCGAAGCCCAACGAATTCGTCTAGCAACACAGATTGGTTCTGGTTTAACAGGAGTTCTCTACGTTTTAGATGAACCGAGTATTGGTTTGCATCAACGAGATAATGGCAGATTGCTGAAAACCTTAACTAAATTGCGTGATTTGGGTAATACATTAATTGTCGTTGAACACGATGAAGAAACAATTCGTGCAGCTAACTATATAGTTGATATCGGCCCTGGTGCAGGAATTCACGGCGGAAATATTATCGCCCAAGGTGATTTTCAGGCGTTATTAGCAGCAGAAGATTCTTTGACGGGTGCATATTTATCAGGAAGACGAGTAATTACCACACCAGCAGAACGCCGAGAAGGAAATGGGCGCAGTTTGGGAATTAAAAATGCCCATCGCAACAATTTAAGAAATATCGATGTAGACATTCCATTAGGTAAACTCGTCTCCATCACTGGTGTGTCTGGTTCTGGCAAATCTACTCTGATTAACGAATTACTGTACCCATCTCTGCAACACCATTTAACTAAGAAAGTTCCCTTACCCAAGCATTTAGATAAAATTCAGGGATTAAACGCAATTGATAAAGCGATCGTTATCGATCAATCTCCCATTGGACGCACACCACGTTCCAACCCTGCAACTTACACAGGAATTTTCGATGCCATTCGGGATGTATTTTCCCAAACAGTAGAAGCCAAAGCTAGGGGTTACAAACCCGGACAATTTTCCTTCAACGTTAAAGGTGGACGTTGCGAAGCTTGTAGCGGACAGGGTGTGAATGTGATTGAAATGAACTTTCTCCCTGATGTTTACGTGCAATGCGAAATTTGTAAGGGTGCAAGATACAACCGCGAAACTTTGCAAGTGAAGTATAAAGATAAGTCAATTTCTGATGTTCTGAGAATGACAGTTGAGGAGAGTTTAGACTTTTTCCAGAATATACCCAAAGCGATCGCGCGTTTGCAAACTTTATTTGATGTCGGGTTGGGTTATGTCCAACTAGGACAACCTGCGACTACCTTATCTGGTGGTGAAGCGCAACGAGTGAAATTGGCAACAGAACTATCTCGACGCGCCACAGGTAAGACGCTTTATTTAATCGATGAACCGACAACAGGGTTATCTTTTTACGATGTCCACAAATTGTTAGATGTGTTGCAACGATTGGTAGATAAAGGCAATTCAATATTAGTAATTGAACACAACTTAGATGTAATTCGCTGTTCAGACTGGGTGATAGATTTGGGGCCAGAAGGTGGCGACAAAGGCGGAGAATTAATTGCTGTGGGTACACCAGAGGAAGTAGCAAAAAATCCCAGGTCTTATACTGGACAATATTTAAAGCAGGTGTTGAAACAGTATCCAGCGATGAAGAAGTAGTAGGGCGGTGAGGTGTGTTATTGAAAATTAACGCATCTCATCTAGATCATTGAAGACTTTACTTTGGGCTTCACTTTAATCAGTGTGTAATTAGTTGTATTATGTATGTAGTGCAACATAATTGAAACGGTCTACAAGTAATTATTGTTACAAATGAACACTAGTACTTCAATATATGATAGCTTTATAAGCCTTGATAATCTCAAACTTGCTTGGGAGCGTGTTCGCTACTTTGATCGCTCTGATTCACGAGACTGGATTGGCCTAAAAGTATTTGCTGCCAATCGTGACTACAACCTTGAACTACTCAGACAAACTTTGATGGGGAGAACTTTTGAAGCTTCATATCCAGAAATTAAATACCTCCCCAAAGCATCTCAAACTTTACGTCTAACAATGGAGAAATTGGGTCTTAATGAAACACAACAACTTAGTGAGTACTCTATAAATTCTGCTAGAGGGTATGATAACTCTCTGCCTCATCTTCAATCATGCTACATACGGCACACTTTCACAAAATTCTACAGAGTTAAGTTTTCTGAGCCAGTAGACTTTCATGCTTTACTTGGATCAGAATATAAACGTGCAACCAAATTTCTATGGCAATCAGATAAATCATACCTTCCTAATCCTTCGCGATATGTGTCTCAGTTAGATTTGTTTCATGAAGAATTACTTTATCCCATAATTGTAGACAAACTAAAATTGAAACCTAGTAGGGAAGATGTTCTAAAAATGGCTCTGCCAGATAGAATGGAATATATCCATACTCAACTTCAAGAAAAAAAACTTAGTATATTCGCTACCGCATTACTCAAGTGTCATAAATTAAGATCATCAAGTACAGAAGCTCATACTCGGCTGCATAAAATTTTAGATCCAACCAACCCAGTTGGTTGGCATGAGCGTGATGCTCTCAAAAAGTATCTATGTGGCGCTTACCAGGAATTAGTAGATTGGCTGTTACAAAATAAGTAATGATATTTCTGTATCATATCAATTATCTACAATGCCGCTAGTTTAATATCCTTAAAAGAATTTTATTCTAACAGTATAAGATTAACTAACTAACTATCCGGCGGTGAAAAAGTAGAGTTTTGGCTTGGTCATAGTCGCAAAGAAGCTTACCGCAAGGTAGGTGCAAATAAAAGCAGAATCCCAACTTATCAAACAAGTTGGGGTTCTACGGTTTGCAATTCTTACAAATAAAATAGGATTGCAATAAATGTTTATTAATTTGTAGCTAAAGCTGGTTCTGCCAAAAAATATTTCAGATTTTCTTGCTGGGTGGCAAACTTCAAATATTGAGATGCCATTTCTGGTGTTAGCAATTCAATCATTAACCTGTTTTCCACCCAAAACTCAATCACATCAAAGAAAGAATCGCGGTTACAGCGCACTACACGCCAACCTTCACGAACACCAATTTTTTCAATTTCTTGCTGACTAATTGGTACAGAGATAGCTGCATGAATATCTGTATACCTGGAAGTAATAGCAGTATGTACAAATACGCATTGTTCATCACCTTCACCAGGTTCTATTTGAGAACCTAAAGGATAAAGTTCAATACCTGTACCGTATTCATCAAAAGGTAGAACCATATAACTTCCAGGATTAGGAGGAAAGGGAACAGCTTGCGCTTTTAAGATTTCCCCCAGAACTTGAGCAACATGACTAGGGTTTCTAACAGCAATTGAAATATGGTGAATCATAGAATAACCTCGTTCGATATCTTGTAGATTAGAAAACAATCGGGTAAAACTAGGGGAAGCAGGAGAGAGAAAAAATTCTTAACCTCAGCGTATTGGGTTCTATGCAAATTGAATGCTCATTAGTTTATTGAGGTCGTCCATAATGAGCGCGACCTTTACCATCGGCAGTCTCAAGTACTAAAACTTGCTGTCCATAATCATTCGTCTCAATCGACCACTGGTAAGTCTCAGGCTTTGCTGTGTTGCGGCTGGAGTAGGTGCGCCCGCTATTGCAGATTTGCCCTTTAGATGTGCTGTCGCTGGGTTGAAAAGTCAGGCGTTGAGCCTCAATCTTAACTTTGCCTTTTTCCTCTATGAAGAGGTTAGACGCACAGTTGTAGGTGTTGATTTGAATCAGTCTATTTCGCTTGTAACTTCCATTAGATGCAAGTTGGAATTGGTCGCTAGAGCCGTTTGGGGCTGCGGACTGCCCTGTGTAACTGTCTTGGTATTGAATGGACGAAATCCGGCCATACCGCCACTCGCCCTGGAGTTCAGCAGGCACTCCAGTATTATTACCCGCCTGACTCGCGCTTGGATAAAAAGCAAGGCTAGCGGTGAAACCCAAACTTAGGGCACTGGCAGCGAAAAAGCAGACAGTTTTTGGCATGGAATAGAATAGCCTATTGGTTATTGAGTGCATAGCATTTTTGTAGAAATAGATTTATTTATCAACGAAAACAATTTCCAACCCGAACTCTGCATGTTTCTATATCGCCTTTGTGAATAGGGGTACACAAATGTGCATCCAAATCCATCCAAACGAAAACTTCATGCAATAAACTGCAATCCATATTTGTTCAAAACAGGCTGTACTTTTTCCATATTTAGCGATGGACTATCTGCTACTTGACCCATTTCTTCATAAAAGTTTTTCGCACCCTTCGGCGAAATTAAAACCAGGAATTTCGCAGTAGCAGAACGAATCTTAAAGCCGTGTGCTGCATTGTGAGGAATGTTAACGAAAAAGCCTGGTGATGCCAAAATTGTTTCTGTACCAATTTGGATGTCTAGTTCACCTTCTAGAATATAAAACGCCTCTTCCCAAGGATGAGTATGAAGTGGTGGACCATTTTCTTCTGTATCTGTAATTTCATAAATTGTCCACGCTTGGTTTGTCTCTTCTCCGGTTACTTTTGTTGTGAACTGTGCACCAATAACTGAAAATTGATTCCCTTCTCCTGATGCAATAATAGTTGGTTTCCGCACGGTTGCACTTTGCATACAAGTTATTCCTTGTTGTGTAATTTAGTAAGTGATTTCCAAACTTGATTTGATGTTTTTAACATTAGAAATTAATCGGGGAGAACTAGGGTAGATAAATGGATAATTGCTATTTTTTTTGTAACTGATTATTAAGATATTGAACTAAGGTTAAAATCTCTAGAAACAATTAGTAGCCTATTGTGGCTAAAGTCGATATTTCTATGCCTAAAGAGTCACCCAACTTCCCTAAAGCAGACATACTGGTGATTGATGACACGCCAGAAAACCTGAATCTCTTATCTGCCATGTTGACGGAACAGGGATATAAAGTTAGGAGTGTAACTAAAGGTTCTACGGGTTTACGCGGAGCAAATGCAGTTCCTCCCGACCTAATTTTGCTGGATGTGAATATGCCTGAGATGAATGGCTATGAAGTCTGCCAACATCTGAAGGCAAGCGATCGCACCCGCGAAATTCCAGTAATTTTTATCAGCGCTTTGGGTGATGTGCTAGATAAGGTGAAAGCTTTTACAGCTGGTGGGGTGGACTACATCACTAAGCCTTTTCAACTAGAAGAGGTTTTAGCACGAATTGAAAATCACTTGACCATTTGGAAACTGCAACGACAACTCCAAGCCCAAAATGAGCGGTTGCAGCAGGAAATTACTGAACGCGCCAAAGCAGAGGAGAAGTTTGCTAAGGTTTTTCGCTCTAGTCCCAATCCAATTGCGATCGCCACAGTTTCGGAAGCTCGTTTTATTGATGTCAATCCCAGCTTCTTGAAGATGAGCGGCTATTCTTTAGAAGAAGTAATTGAAGATACTGCTACCAAACTTAATTTAGGTAAAAACACAGTCGCGATCGTTCAAACAATTCAACTTCTGCCGGAAACTGGTTCGCTATACAATCTAGAATTTGAATTTTCTACAAAGTCTGGAGAACTCAAAACCATACTGATATCTCTCGAATTAATTGACTTAGGTGGAGTGCAATGTGCTTTATTAATTGCCAATGACATCACCGAACGTAAACGCCTAGAAAACGAATTTATCTCTTTAGTTAGTCATGAGTTGCGTACACCTTTAACTTCCACAATGGGGGCATTAGATTTATTGAGTTCAGGACAACTGGGAACTCTAACCGAACAGGGACAAAAAGTCCTCAGCATTGCCACAACTAATACTGAACGCTTGATTCGTTTAGTCAACGATATTCTCGATTTAGAGCGAATGAAATCGGGCAAAATCTTGACACGGAAGGCGAAGTGCAACGCCGCAGACTTGCTAATTACGGCAACGGAAGCAATGCAAGCAATGGCAGATAAATTACAAGTTCGACTAATTATAAATCCCGTAGCAGCAGAACTTTGGGCAGATCCCGATCGCCTCTTGCAAACCCTCACCAATTTACTGAGCAACGCGATTAAGTTTTCTGAACCAGGTGACACTGTGTGGATAAGTACCACTCTCTCAGAATCTAAAAGTGTTGAATCTGAAGAAAATCAGCCTTCATCATCCAACTTTCTTTTAATTACGATCCAAGATGAAGGGCGAGGAATTCCTGAAGATAAATTACAAATCATCTTCGAGCGTTTTCAGCAGGTAGATGCATCTGACTCCCGCAACAAAGGAGGAACAGGTTTAGGACTTGCTATTTGCCGAGATATCATACAGCAACATAATGGTAAAATCTGGGTTCAGAGCATTTTAGGCAAAGGTAGCACCTTTTATGTGCTGTTACCTTTAGTAGACTGTCAATAGCAGCCTTTAATTACCCAAATCTCCCCTACTTCTACCCGATTGCATTCTAAAATAGCCGAAGACTAATCAAGCTAATCAGCATCACATATCATGCGAGAGTGACAATATGAGCAGAAATATCTTGATTGTTGATGATGAAGAAGATGTGCAGGCGATCGCTAAATTGGGATTAGAAATGGCTGCTGGTTGGAACGTGTTGACTGCTTGTTCTGGTTGGGAAGCGTTGAATGTAGCAGCCAACTCTAAGCTTGATGTAATTTTACTAGATATGATGATGCCTGATATGGATGGGCGTGCCACTCTGCAACAACTCAAGGCTAACCCCGTGACTAAGTCAATTCCCGTAATTTTACTAACTGCCAAAGTCCAGGAGTCCGCTCAAGAGGTGTTTACTGGCTTAGATGTAGCTGCTGTCTTTGCCAAGCCTTTCCGTCCCTTGAAACTAGCAGCGCAAATTAGTGAAGCATTAGGCTGGAACTGATTTTTTTGAGTGGTTATAGCAAATTTTGCTCTTTCTATATAATATAGTGACTGCTTTTCTTATTCACATTGATACAGAAGTAAGCAAAAGTGTGTATAAAACGATTCGGCGTTGGATACACCTGTCAAATTCATCTGCAAAGGAATTGATCTATAAAAAATAATTTACGCTTTGGGAAAGCGATCGCCCCGACCAATATCCTCCACCAACCAGCTACGCAAGAGAGGATCTAAA